>JBKPQR010000017.1:0-68692 GCA_046734175.1 Verrucomicrobiota bacterium
TTTTGCACGACAAAGCGGCGACGGCTTCCCTGCCTGCTGCGCCGGGGCAACTTCGGCCCAGGTTCAGCGGTGCGGGTGAAGTCGCGCTTCTCGGCGTACTTTTCCAGCGCCTTCCCGCTGCGCTTCCTCGGTTTGATGAGGCCGGCAAATTCCGGTGGAAGCTTTTGTTTAACCTTCAGCATTGGGGCGAAGAGATCGCCCGCTTTCTTTAAGCGCTTCAACGCTGCCTCCGGCTCGAAGAACAGATCGCCGGCAGGCTTTTTCCTCAGTTCGTTCCATTTTATCGGCATGGAGATGAATGGCCGCTCGCCTTTCGCGCGCAGCGAATAGACGCCCACGGTTGTTTTGTGGCCGGCGTTCTGACTCCAATCGATGAATACTTTACCCTGGCGCAGGCTCTTGGACATATCGGAGACAACAAGCTCGCGGTGCTCGCGTTCGAGCAGTCGCGCCAGGGTGCGGGCGAAGGGCTGCGTCGCATCGTAGGTCGTGGGCGTATTTAGCGGAACGTAAACTTGAAGACCTTTCGATCCGGAGACTTTGGCGAACGATTTCAGCCGCAGCTTCGTCAGCACATCCCGGAGCAGGAAAGCGACCTCGGCGCAGCCGTGCAAATCGGCGCCTTCACCCGGATCGAGATCAAAGACCACGTGTGTGGGAATTTCGATCTGCGGCGCACGATGCAGGAAAGGGTGCAGCTCCAAAGCGGCGATGTTGGCGCACCAAGCCAGCGTCGCGACATCGGTAACAAGGATGTAATTGATGTCTGGTCCGCCTTCACGTCGCGGAACTGGAAATGTCTTTACCCAATCCGGCGTGAAAGAAGGCGCGTCCTTCTCATAGAACGCTTCACCATGAACGCCATCCGGATAACGCTTCAGAGTGACCGGCCGGTTCCGAAGATGCGGCAGCAGGAAGGGAGCAACGCGGGTGTAGTATTCAACGACATCGATCTTCCTGAACTTCGCGGCCGGATAAAGAATCTTCTCCGGGTTCGAGATAGCAATGTTGCGCTGGCCGATGCCCAAATCAGCCGAGAAAGCGGGATGCTTCAATCGCGAAGCTCGGAGATCTGCATAAGTTAAAGCGTGGCGCGCGTGGTAATCGGCGTCAAGCATCGAACGGGAGCCGGCCAGCGTGGCTGAATCTTGCCATCTATTCCACTGCTGGATCGTGCACGATCTTCACGATCGGTGACCAGGCCGCGTAAATGATCATCATTGGAAGGTGATGGAATTCGCATTGAGCGCGGCCCGCAGCGGCGTAGTTTGATTCGCAATGAGTACGATGATGGCAGAGCCGAAGCAGACGGAGACAAAGTTGAACCAGCTCGACCAGCTGAAGAAGTTTACCAAGGTAGTCGCCGATACGGGCGACTTTGAATCGATAAAGGATTTCAAGCCGCAGGACGCGACCACCAATCCAAGTCTGATTTTTGCCGCGACGCAGAAGGAGCAGTATGCCCACTTGCTGGAGGAGGTCTTGCGCGACCGGAAGAATTCGGGACTATCAGGCAACAAGCAGATTGAGGATATTATCGAGCATCTTTTAATCCGGTTCGGGACGGAGATGCTGAAGATCATTCCCGGTCGAGTATCAACGGAAACGGATGCGCGCTACTCGTTCGATGTCGAAGGATCGATGGCGAAGGCGAGGCGTTTGATCGAGCTGTACCGGGAGCGGGGAATCGGACCAGAGCGCGTGTTGATTAAAATAGCTTCGACCTGGGAAGGGTTGATGGCGGCGGAGCAGCTTCAGCGCGAAGGTATCCGGTGCAATATGACCCTGCTGTTTTCGCTGGTCCAGGCGGCGCGGGCGGCCGAGGTCAAAGTGCAGTTGATCTCGCCATTTGTTGGGCGCATCTATGATTGGTTCAAGAAGACGAACAATCGCGACTACAAGGGCGCCGAGGACCCGGGCGTGCAATCGGTCCAGGAGATATACACTTACTACAAAAAGTTCGGGTATGCTACTGAGGTGATGGGCGCAAGCTTTCGAAATACCGGCGAAATACTTGAGCTGGCTGGCTGCGATCTATTAACAATCAGCCCTGAGTTAATGAAGGAGCTATCGGATTCCAGCGACCCGGTGGAACGGAAACTAAGCCCAGAGAAGGCGAAGTCGGCCAAGGTAGAGAAGCTTGAGCTCGACGAAAAGAAATTCAGGTATCTGCTAAATGATGACGCGATGGCGACGGAAAAGACAGCGGAAGGAATCCGGAAGTTTGCCGCCGACATCGTGAAGCTGGAGAAGTTCGTGGCGGAAAAGCTGAAGGATTACTGAGGAAACACAGAAACGCGGGATTTAGGAACTCGGTCACACTCACCTCCAGTCCCGTGCTCCTTTCCTGACATATCACTTGTTCAACGTCGTCCTGGTCGAGCCTGAGATCCCGCCAAATACCGGAAACGTTGGGCGGCTTTGCCTGGCCACAGGATCGACGCTCCACCTTGTCGGGCCGCTTGGTTTTTCAATTCAGGACCGGCACCTGAAACGGGCCGGGCTCGACTACTGGAAGGAAGTGGAGGTAAAGAGATGGGCCAGCCTGGGAGAGCTTCAGGATGCGCACCCCGAAGGCCGTTTTTTCTTTCTTACAACCAAAGTTTCGCGCTCGTATTTCGAGGTGGAATTTGAGCGGGGCGATTTCTTTGTTTTCGGACGTGAGACAAAGGGTTTGCCGCAGGGAGTGTTGGACCAAAATCGGGAGCGATGCTTGACCATTCCGATGCGCGGAACGCGCAGCCTGAACCTGGCTACGGCGGTCGCGGTTGTGTTGTTTGAGGCGGTGCGACAGACGAGCGGAACCCGGGACGGTTTGCGGGTTTGAATAAGCGGAGATCTGGAACGTTTAAATGGAAAGAGAGGCCCTTATGAAATCGATAACTGCCCTGCTGCTGCTCGTGACTGCGCAACTCGGAATGGCTGATGACCAGACCCTGCCACCTAAAGCGAAACCGGCCCGTCCGGCCGTCGCGGATACAAGTGCGGCCAGGCCGCCCGAAGCGCCGAAAGCGCCCATGGTTCGCCCGGTCGTTCCCTCATCGAGCCGCTATTCCCGGCCTACCTATCCCACTGCAACCGGTAACTATCGTGTTGCGCCAAAAATTGATCAAAGTCGAACCGTATCGCCAGCTCTGGCGGCTCGCGCAACGCCTGTTCCTCATACAATGGCGACGCCGAAGCAGCGGCTGGGCCAGCCCAACAATGCGGGAGCCCGTTCTACTCGGGCGAAGCTGCCTTCGCGCACCGGGAGCGAACTGTCGTTTGCCCAGGCCCAAGCGCAATGTTCTCATCATCGTCACGACCGGGACTGGTGGCGGCATCATCATACGCGCATCGTTTTCTATGGTGGCGGCTACTGGTGCTGGGATGCTGGCTGGTGGTACCCGGCCTGGGGTTACAGTCCCTACTACAACAACTACATTTACGACGGCCCGATCTACGGCTTCGGCGCACTCTCGCCCGGCGATGTGACCGCGCAGGTGCAGGAAGCTCTCGCCCAGCAAGGCTACTATTATGGCGCAATTGATGGCGTGCTCGGGCCGGAAACGCGCGATGCCATTTTACGTTTCCAAGCTGATCACGGCCTGGCCACGACCGCGGCCATTGATGAGCCAACGCTCGACACGCTCGGTTTGACTTAACTGGTAAAGAGCGAGCGAGATCATTGTCTCTTTGCCAGAGGATAGTTGCATCTTAAAGTTGCGCGATGGAATCGGCGCAACTCGTCGCACGTGAATTGCGCCGCTCGTTTCGCATTGGCGCGAGGCGTCTGGAAGTACTGCGGGGAATTTCCCTTGAGGTGCAGCGAGGCGAAGCTGTCTTTCTGGTGGGCGCTTCCGGCGCCGGCAAGACGACCCTGCTTTACACCCTCGCCGGACTAGAGCGGCCAGAGGAAGGGATCGTAGAGTTCAGCGGACGGCGGCTTTACACGGGCAGCTCTCGAGCGCAAGCGCAAATGCGCAATGCCGAAATGGGTTTCGTTTTCCAGGGCTACTTTCTTCTACCGGAACTAACGGCACTCGAAAACGTGACGTTGCCGGGAATGATCGGAGGCGCGGTGAATGCAGCCGCGGCGGAAGCAAGTTTGCGGGCCGTAGGGTTGAGTGAGCGGCTTCAGCATTTGCCGGCCGAGCTTTCCGGGGGCGAACAACAACGTGTCGCCATCGCGCGCGCGCTGGTGAATGATCCAGCCATTATTTTTGCGGACGAGCCCACGGGCAATCTCGATTCGAAGACGGGCGACACGATCATGGATTTGTTGCTCGGCCTGGCCCGGGAACGCGATAAGACCGTCCTCGTGGTGACGCATGATCCGCGTCTTGCTCAACGCGGCGACCGGCAGCTGCGGATTGCCGATGGTGTCCTGGTGTAACTGCCGGATCACTATCCAGAGGCACTGCGATTCTCGCTCAGGTAAGTCGCTTTCGGATTTCCTCTTCGTATTCCGGGAAATACTTGCTGATGATCGTTAGATCGAAACTCCGAAGTATGCTGGTGTTTGATTCGCGTTCCAGGAGGAAGTGAAAGCTTTCATCGATCAACTTCTCTGCTGCTGCTTCTCCGCCCAGACGTTTGCGATCGGGCTCGGGCAATCTGACCTGATGGGTAGTAGTTTCCCTCCGGCCGCTGACGACAACTTCATATTCTTCTCCGGAAAGGTGACGGACGCTGATCATGATATGATCATACTTGTAATCGAATTTGGCAGGTTTGCTCGTTGATTAGCAGTAAGAGCAAGCGGTTCTCGAGCTGCCTCAATCACTAGGCTGAAACATTTTGCCGTGCGATATTCATCGTCAAATGAGGGCGAAGGTTTTCGGTCAACATGATGAAGCCACGCTGCGTCAGATCGAGACCTGCGTCGCCGCCGGCGGCGAGCGAGGCGTGCTTTGCGCCGATGGGCACAAGGGCTATGCGCAGCCGATCGGCGGAGTTATCGCCTACAAAGACAAGATCTCCCTCTCTGGCGTGGGCTTCGATATCGCCTGCGGCAACCTTGCCATTCTTACCGACGCCAGGCATGCGGAAATAGCTCCCCACATTAAAGTAATCATGGATGATGTGGTGCGGGAGATTTCTTTCGGCATCGGGCGCAAATCCAAACGTCGCATTGATCATGAGCTATTCGACGACGAGGCCTGGACTGTGCCACCGCTGCCACAATTGAAGGAGACCGCGCGCGAGCAGCTCGGCACGGTAGGCGGGGGGAACCATTATGTGGATATATTTGCTGACGAGCGGGACCGCGTCTGGGTAGGCGTCCATTTCGGATCGCGCGGCCTCGGCCACAAAACGGCGACTCATTTTCTCAAAATAGCTGGCGGCAAAGATGGCATGGATGTCCCACCCACCGTCGTGCCGGTGAACTCGGACCTGGCTGCCGATTATCTCGCAGCAATGGCATTAGCGGGAAGGTATGCCTACGCTGGGCGGGAGGCGGTGGCGCGGCATGTAGTGCGCGGAATCATCGGCGCGGAAGTGCTCGAGGAGGTGCACAATCATCACAACTTTGCCTGGCAGGAAACCCATGGTGGAGAGAACTTGTGGGTCGTGCGTAAAGGTGCCACGCCAGCATTCCCCGGCCAACGCGGGTTCGTCGGAGGAAGTATGGGCGATGATGCGGTCATCGTTGAGGGAATAGATGGAGAAGAATCGCGAGCGGCGCTTTACTCCACGGTGCACGGCGCCGGCCGGGTCATGTCGCGCACTGCGGCAAAGGGGAAGTTCGAGCGCGTAGGAAACAAGCGGCTTCGGCGAGATGGTCTGGTCCGTCATGAGGAGATGATGAAATGGGTGGCGGATCGCGGAGTGGAACTGCGCGGTGGCGATGTGGACGAGGCTCCCCAGGCTTATCGGCGCCTACCGGAAGTGCTGGCGGCACATCAAGGAACAATCCGGATCCTGCATACCTTACGCCCGCTCGGAGCGGCGATGGCGGGACGCGATGTGGTCGATCCCTACAAAGACTGAACTGTGCACGGCAAATGCAACCTGGCTGATTGGATCATTCTGGCTGACTTGTTGCAGCTTGAGACATGCAGCGGTTATGCTTGATGATACTAGCTCACCGACTACTTGTGATAAGTAGCGTCACCAACGGCGTCTCCCCGGTTATGGCGAACAGGGAAATCCGCTATGCTGTTATTGGTGATTCCTACTCGATCGGCGAAGGAGCTACACCTGAGCAGTCGTGGCCAGCGTCACTGACGCGGCATCTCGTCTCAGACGGAGTAGACATTAAACTGGTCGCCAACCCGTCGGTGACTGGCTGGACTACGGAACAGGCCATTGATCGGGAGCTGCCGGTCTTTCGCGAAGCTAAGCCGAACTTTGCCACGTTGCTCATCGGGGTAAACGATTGGGTGCAAGGCGTCACGGCGGAGAAGTTCCGGCGAAACTTCAGTTCCCTCGTGGATCAAATGCGTTCCGTTCTGCCTGACAAGCGCCAGTTGCTGATCATCACGATCCCGGATTTTTCCGTCACACCGGAGGGCCCGAAGTACGCCCGCGGCCGCAACATTTCGGAAGGGATCGCATCGTTTAATCGGATCATCATTGAAGAAGCAGAAAAGAGAGATTTAGCAGTAGTAGACATTTTTCCACTTAGCCAACGAATGGGTGATGAGACTGCCTTTGTCGCACCGGATGGACTGCATCCTTCGGCCAAAGCGTATGCCGAATGGGAACGAGTTATCTACCCCGCGGCTTTGGAGTTGCTGAAAAAGTCGGTGTCGTCTGGGCGGTGAGGGTTTCGAACCCCCGACCTACTGGGTGTAAACCAGCCGCTCTACCACTGAGCTAACCGCCCTTTACGATGGACAATGTGGCCACTTCAAAAGCCCTCTTTATCTGTGAGTTTTGTCCAATACCTCCCGCCCATGCCCGACGTGGAGCACGGCCACAGGGAAGCACTATCCGCGGTCCTTTGTCAAAAGCATATTACGTACTTCGCCTCGCCGGTCCTGCTTGCTCGAGACGAAATATACGCCAACAAAGGAGCAGCTAGGCAGGCGACGTTCACGGTGTTGCCGCTGGCGTGACGGTGAGGGGAACCCGCTTGATACTAGATGTTACCGGATCAACTAACCACAGGTTGGTGATTCGCCAGCGCAAGCCGCTGCGAGTCAGAATTAGCTTAGCATCATCCGCCTTTTTCAGGGTGACGGAAAACTGCGAGAGTGAATCATAAGCGCATGATATGGAATCGAGCTTGAGCAAATCCTGGGTTGCGGCAGGGAGTCGGTCGATACTCGCGGGACTGACGTAGGCATCAATTAACCCGGCAAAGACCGCCTTCCTGAGCGAAAGGAAATCGGGAGTTTTTACATTGCTCCTTAGCGATTCGTTTATCGCGAGAAAATCGAGCTGCTCTTTCAGGTTTGCCCTCAGTGCGGGAAAATCGATATCGCGCGACAGAGCATTCGCATCGCCTCGTGCTATCGATGCTCTGATATGTCGGATCGTAATGTATGGCGATAAGTAAAGCCACGCTGCCAACTGGATCATTGCGAACAACGCGAAAATACAAAGAGCCAGCCGGATTAGGAGCCTGTTTCGCCGTGACATCAATTTGAAGTACGTATCGCGTCTAGCACTGACTTAACTGCTCGTCTCACAACGGACGAAGCTGCCATTGCAAAAGCCAAACATTCCTGTTTCTGCCGTAGTATGATGCTATACCTTGGGACCGTGCGAACGTCGAGAAGGCGACTGGCAAATGACATTGCCGCGGAACTGGTTGAGCCGGAATTTTGATCTCGGTTGATGTAACTTGAGAGCATAAATGACACCCGGCGCGCAAATCAAAGCCGTTCAGGTTTAGGTTTGCCACCGCGCGGCAACTCAATACCGTCTGCCGATGGATTTGAAATTAATGGCGCTGCTCTGTGCCTGCGCGTGTCTCACCGCATGCGCGACCGTCATGCGCGGTTCGCACGAGAGGCTGCAAGTACTCAGCACGCCGACAGGCGCTGATGTGCGTCTTTCAACCGGCGAAACGGGTGTGACGCCCGCTTCCTTCACTAAGCTGCGCCGGGATAGCTTTCAGGTGACGGTGAGCAAGCCGGGCTACCTGACAAAGACAGTGTATGTGGAAAGCCGCGCCTCTGGTTCCGGCGTGGCCGCCACCGCGGGCAGCGTGGCGCTTGGAGGGCCGATTGGCGTGGCGGTGGACGCGGGCACAGGGGCCTGGAACGCACTTTATCCAAACCCGGTCTCCGTGCAGCTGCTCCCAGCGCCGCTGAACCCAATGGCCGCGCGCAAGTTGCGCAGGAGCCGCTATCCCTTCGGCCTGCCCGCCGATCAACCTGGGATGTTGCGCAGTCCGTACACGCAACGCGTCTACGACGTCCGGCAGGTGCCCCATGGCACGCTCGTGCACGATGTGGATGTCGATAAGCTGTTCATTAATCCATAGCTGAAGCTCGTTAGTTAGCTAACAGACTGCTGATGCCATCGCGTGCCTTCGAGGATTTTCCAATTGGCACACGTATCCTTTCTGCAACCTATCTCGTAAGCGCGGAGGCGATCAAAGCGTTCGCGCGCGAGTTTGATCCCCAGCTATTTCATCTCGATGAGGAGTTAGCGGCAGGCACGGTCTTTGGCCAGCTCGCTGCCAGCGGCTGGCATACCGCTGCTATCTCGATGCGATTGTTCGTCGATGCAATGAAGGTCGCGGGCGGTATCATAGGTATGGGTGTGGACGAGTTACATTGGCCGGCAGCGGTCAAGGCTGGCGACGAATTGCGTCTTGAGATCGAAGTGCTCAACGCGCGGGTTTCCCGCTCCCGGCCGGCGTTCGGCATCCTCAAGATCAACAATGTTACCAGGAACCAGCGCGCCGAAACGGTGCAGTCATTTATTGCAAGCGCGATGTTGCCGCGGCGCAATGAGCAGGGATAAAGAAGCGCGACGTTATTTCCCCAGCAGCTTCATCATCGCCTCAGGATAGCGTGAGCCCGCCGCTGCTCCGACGGGAAAGACATCGTCGATGCGCTCGAGATCATCAATGGTGAGGGCGACATCGAGCGCGTCAACGTTTTCGCGCAGATACTTGCGGCGTTTGGTGCCTGGAATGGGCACAGTGTCTTCTCCTTGCGCCAGCACCCAGGCGAGCGCGAGTTGCGCTGGCGTGCAGTTTTTCTCGCGAGCAATCTCGTTCACGCGCGCGACCAGATCGAGGTTGCGCTGAAAATTTTCCGCCTGGAAGCGGGGCACGGTCCGCCGGTAATCGTCGGCCGGCAGATCCTCAAAAGCCTTGAGTTCGCCGGTAAGAAATCCGCGGCCGAGAGGCGAGTAGGGGACGAACCCTATCCCGAGCTCGCGGCAAACCCGGAGCACGCCTTCTTCCGGGTCGCGCGTCCAGAGCGAGTATTCCGATTGCACCGCGGTGATCGGGTGCACCGCATGGGCGCGACGGATCGTTGCCGGCGCGGCTTCGGACAGGCCGAGATAGCGGACTTTGCCGGCTTGGACGAGCTCGGCCATCGCGGCGACTGTCTCCTCAATTGGCGTGTCCGGATCGACACGGTGCTGATAGTAAAGATCGATGCAGCTCACGCCCAGCCGCTGCAAACTTCCTTCGCAGGCGCTCTTCACATAGTCGGGGCGGCCGTTGATTCCGCGGAAGGCCGGCTGGCCTGGCTCACGCACGATTCCGAATTTGGTGGCAATGACGACTTGCTCGCGTTTCCCGCGCAACGCGCGGCCCACTAGTTTCTCGTTAATGTGCGGGCCATAAACGTCGGCCGTGTCGAAGAAAGTGACGCCAAGCTCGATGGCACGATGAATGGTGGCGATTGATTCGTTATCATCGCGGTCGCCGTAAAACTCCGACATGCCCATGCAGCCGAGGCCAATGGCGGAAACGATGGGCCCGCCGCGCCCGAGTTTTCGTTGTTTCATTCTTCGGAATGGCAATTACGCGAAGCTTGAGTCCGGCGCAATTCGCTGCCCTCCTCGTCAGAATGACAGCCGGGTTTTGCCGCGTCCTTCTTCGATGTGGCCGATCACTTTCGCGTGCAAAATCGCTTTCGTCTTCTCGGCATCGCCTTCCCGTACGATCGCCACCATGCCGATTCCCATGTTGAACACCTGATACATTTCGGTGCGATCAACATCTCCTCTTTCGCGCAGAAACTGAAATATTGGGGGGATACGCCATCGGCGGGTATCGATCACGGCGTCGCAATTGTTTGGAAGCACGCGCGGCAAATTATCGATCAATCCGCCGCCGGTGATGTGGGCGAGTCCGCGAATTACTCTGGACGGCACTTTGGCAAGCAGCGGCTGGTAGTTCCTGTGCACGCGGAGGAGCTCGTCTCGCAGTGTGCCGCGCACGCCGGCGATGCGCGATGATAATTTCAAACGTAGCTGTTCAAATAGAATTCGCCGCGCAAGCGAGTAGCCGTTGGTGTGCAAACCGTTTGAGGCGAGACCGAGGATGGCATCGCCCGGTTCGATCCGGCTGCCGTCGATGATTTCCGCGCGATCGACTACACCGACGATGCAACCGGCAAGATCGTACTCGCCGGGCTGATACATTCCGGGCATTTGCGCCGTTTCGCCGCCGATGAGCGCGCATCGCGCCGAAGAGCAGGCGCGGGTGAACCCTCGCAGCAGCTCGGAGAAAACAGGCGGCTCGAGTTTCCCCGCGCCGATGTAATCGAGAAAAAAAAGCGGGCGCGCCCCGAGCACGGCGATGTCGTTTACGCAATGATTCACCAGATCCGCGCCCACGGTGTCGTGTTTCTCCGCGGCGAAAGCGATTTTCAATTTTGTGCCGACGCCGTCGATGCTGGCAACGAGCACGGGCTCGCGCAAGCCACCAAAATTCGGCGCGAACAATCCGCCGAAGCCGCCGATTTTCCCGAGCACTTCCAGCCCGTGCGTTTTCCTAACGAGATGCTGAATACCGCGCTTGACGCGATTCCCGAGATCTACGTCAACACCGGCGCGGGCGTAAGCTTTTTTCCCTGTCATGTGGAGCGAAGCGAAACATCTCTAACTACTCCGCAAGAGAGCGAGAGATTCTTCGCTTCGCTCAGAATGACGCCTACTTCAACTCGGCAAACAAGCTGGGTTGACCTTCCTCTTCGGCCAAGGCACGAGCGCGTTGCTCGCGTTTTTCCATGATGAATTTGTCCAACTGCGGATCCACTGGAAGGGGATAATTGCCGGTGAAGCAGGCGAGACAGAAAGAATTCTGCGGCTGACCAGTCGCCTTCACCATCCCATCAACGTCAAGGTAACCGAGACTGTCCACGTTGAGGTATTCGCAAATCTGCTGGTGGGACATGCGGTTGGCGATCAACTTCTCCGGGTCGGGAAAATCGATGCCGTAATGGCAGGCAAAGCGATGTGGCGGACAGCTCACCCGCATGTGGACCTCGCGCGCACCGGCTTCGCGCAGGTTGACCACGCGCGCGCGCGCCGTCGTCCCGCGCACGATCGAGTCATCCACCACCACCACCCGTTTATCCGCGACCGCTTCCTTGATGAGATTGAGCTTCACCCGCACATCGAAATCGCGAATGAGCTGGCTCGGCTGCAAAAATGTGCGGCCGATGTAGTGATTCCGGACAAAAGCGTGTTCGTAAGGAATGTTGAGCTCGTGCGCGAAACCGAGGGCGGCGTAGTTTCCCGAGTCCGGGACTGGCACCACGATATCGGCGTCGACCGGATAGCGGCGGGCCAGCTCGCGTCCCATTTCGGTGCGGACCTTCGCGACGTTGATGTTGCGGATGATCGAGTCCGGGCGGGCGAAATAGACGTATTCGAACATACAGAAGGCGCGTTGTTCTTCGCGGAAGGGCCATTCCGAGCGCACCCCGCTATCGTCGATGATCAAAACTTCGCCGGGCTCGACTTCGCGCAGAAACTCCGCGTGTATCAAATCAAGCGCGCATGTTTCGCTCGCGAGAATCCACGCGCCATCGAGCCGGCCGAGCACAAGCGGGCGGAATCCGAACGGGTCACGCACGCCGATGATTTCCCGCTCGCTCATGATAATAAGCGAAAACGCGCCTTCGAGACGGCGCAGAATGCCGAGAGCGCTGCCCCCGTTTTTCAGCGGTTGCGCCAGGAGATGCGGGATGATTTCGCTGTCGGCGGTGGTTTGAAAGATCGAGCCTTTGCGCTCCAGATCATCGCGCAGCAGGCCGGCGTTGATCAGATTGCCGTTGTGCGCGACGGCGATCTGTCCCCGGTAACAATCGACCACGAAGGGCTGCGCGTTTTTGAATGTGCTTGAGCCGGTCGTCGAGTAGCGCGTATGCCCGACCGCGCGCGTCCCTTTCAATCGCTCCAGCTCTTCCGCGCCGAAAACCTGCGAAACCAGGCCCATGTCGCGATGGAGATTAAAGGTTGAGCCCGGGCCGTTGCTGGTGACGATTCCGGCGCTTTCCTGACCACGGTGCTGAAGCGCGAACAGTCCATAATAAGTTAGCACCGCCGCATTGGGGTGACCGAATACCGCGAAAATGCCGCACTCGTGCTGCGGCAGGGCAGCGCGATCCGTCAATTCCTCGTGCGTGAGCAGCTCAGGGGGCATGCCATGCAAACATCGTCGATTTGCGATTGCGTTCAATCCGTGGTTCGGGCGAGGTCTGCCGCGCTTTCGCCCCTCATAAACTCGGCAGCGGTTCGGAATCGCTTTCTACCGCACGAGCAATGGCGTTCCACCAGAGATCGTGCAATTGCGCGATCGGCCACGAAAGTTTGTGGTCACTTACAGAGATCCGCAGCTCACCGGTTGTCACGGAGCCGATTCGCGAATACGGGAGCTGCATCGATCTCAACTGCGCCAGGATCATCTCCTCGTTTTGCCGGGCGAAAGAAATCAGAATGCGCGACTGGCCCTCGTGATAAAGCGCTGTCGCTGGATCCATCCCTATAGCGGCGCCGAGGTCAACATCGGCTCCCAAGATTCCGGTTGGATTGAAACAGCATTCCGCCAGCGCAACGGCCAGGCCACCTTCACTGCAATCGTGCGCGCTTTTGATCAACCCGCGCTTGATCAGATCGCGGGTGGCATTTTGTACGGCGATCTCAAGCTCGAGGTCGAGTGCCGGCGCCGGACCTAATTTCTTTCCAAAACAGACCTTGAGACAACGCGAAGCACCAAGATTCTCGCCGCGACTGGGTGCACCACCACGACCGAGAAGAATGATGAGGTCGCCTACGGACTTGAACCATTGCGTGGTGATGTGCCGCTCCTCTTCGATTAACCCTACCATCGCTATGGTCGGAGTGGGATCGACCGGGCCGGCGGGACTTTCGTTGTAGAGAGAGACGTTCCCACCAGTGACGGGCGTGCCAAATGCGCCACAAGCCTCAGCCATTCCTTCGACCGCTTCGCGCATCTGCCAAAAATTCTCCGGCTTGTATGGGTTGCCGAAGTTCAAATTATCAGTCACCGCCAGGGGCCGCGCGCCCGAGCAGGTGAGATTGCGCGCCGCTTCCGCCACCGCGATCCGCGCCCCTTGTCGCGGGTCGACTGCGCAATAGAGCGAGTTACAATCTGTCGTCGCCGCGATGTGCTTATTCGCTTCTCTCAGATAAAAGACAGCCGCATCCGAGCCGGGCTTGACGATCGTGCCCGTGCGCACGGTGTGATCGTATTGCCGATAGACCCACTTCTTCGACGCGATCGTTGGATCCGCCAGCAACCGAGGAAGGAATTCAACCGCAGAGGACGCAGAGTTCTCAGAGATTTTTTTTAGAAACTCTGCGTTCTCTGCGCTCTCTGCGGTTAATCTCTTCGCTTCGCGCGAATAGACCGGTGCTTCCTCTGCCAGGGGTTTCGCCGGGATTTCCGCCGCCACACGCCCATTATTGCGCACGCGCATCATTCCATCGGCCGTAACCACTCCAATCTCGGCGCAGGGCACATCCCACTTCGCGAATATCTGCCGCACCACATCTTCCCGGCCCTGCCGGCCGATAATCAGCATCCGTTCCTGCGATTCGCTCAGCAGAACCTCGTAGGGCGACATTCCAGGCTCGCGCTTCGGCACTTTCGCAAGATCGATCTCGATCCCGCTGCCTCCCCGGCTCGCCGTTTCACAGGTGGAACATGTCAAGCCGGCCGCGCCCATGTCCTGAATGCCCGCGACTGCATCGGTCGCGAGTAATTCCAAACATGCTTCCAGCAACAGTTTCTCTTTGAATGGATCGCCTACCTGCACCGCGGGACGGTCTTCACGCGATTCCTCCGTCAGTTCTCGCGAGGCGAATGCCGCGCCTGCCAGACCATCGCGTCCCGTCTCCGCGCCCACATAAAAAACCGGATTCCCGTCCCCGCGAGCCGCGCCGCGCGCAAGCTGCTCGTGCCGCAAAGAGCCAAGACAAAAAACATTCACCAGCGGATTGCCCTCAAAGCTTTCGTCAAAATAAACTTCGCCGCCAATCGTCGGTACGCCGACACAATTTCCGTAGTGCGCAATGCCGCTGACCACACCGGTAAACAGTCGCCGGTTTTTTGGGACGTTGGGCGATTTGCCCGTGATTGGTCCGAAGCGCAGCGAGTTCAGACAGAACTCGGGTCGCGCCCCCATGGTGAAAATATCACGAATGATTCCGCCCACGCCTGTGGCCGCGCCTTGGAATGGTTCGATCGCGCTGGGATGATTATGTGATTCAATTTTAAACGCCACCGCCCAGCCGTCGCCGATGTCCACCACACCCGCATTCTCCTCACCTGCTTTCACAAGAATCTGCTGACCGCTTGTCGGCAGCTTGCGCAGTTCTTTGCGCGAATTTTTGTAGGAACAATGCTCGCTCCACATTACCGAAAAAATGCCGAGCTCGGTGAAATTCGGTTCCCGCCCGAGGATCTGCCTGATGCGCTCAAACTCTTCCGGTGTGAGCCCATGCTTTGCCACCAGCTCGGCGGTGACTTGCGGTTCAGTCATAGTGGACCCATCACGCTAGCGGAGCTGCTTCCATCACACAATCGCCCTTCGAAGAACGCAGGATCTTTTGGCACGTCCAATCCGCCAAATTCAAACGAAACGAGGGCATGAAACGAACAACTGCCGCTTTACTTTGCGCTTTGATTGCGCCGCTCGCCTTCGCGCAATCACCCTCGCCCTCAGCCAGGGAGCGCGTCGCCCGCTCGGACACGACGGCCTCAGGCACCGTGACGAGCCACACCCGGAAGACAATCGTCATTCGGGAACACGATAACCCGGTGAGTTATGTTCTGGGCAAGACCGTTCATTATGTGGACAAGGCAGGCAAAGAGATCGATCAGCACGTTATTCAACCGGGCAAGCGGGTGATCCTTCATTACACTGGCGCGGGCGAAAAACGCAGAGTGGAGCGGATCGAAGTAGAAGACTAGAAGGCCGCGGCTGCGTTATGGTTCAGAACAGCCCCGGGCCGGGTGTCGCGATATTTCGCTCGAATAGTTTCCGTCTATCTCAAGTCAAATACCCAAACAGGCGTTGCTCCGAGGCAGCGCCGCGCCTGAAAGGGCAGGCACAGCAAAACATCAAAGGAGGAAAAATGAACAAACCCATTCTGACAATTGCTTGTGCGTTGATCGCGCCATTCGCGTTCGCGCAGACAAGCACCACTACCACCGAACAAACCACCACCGCGCCGGACACCACAACCACCACAACCACCACGACCTACTCGGCCGGTACCGTCACAACGTACACGCCGGGTAAGACCATCGTGGTCAACAGCGACGAGGGTCCCGTGAGCTTTGCTCTTGGCACCGCTGCTCGCATTGTTGATGGCGCTGGCAAGATCGTGACGGCGCCGCTGCGCGCCGGCCAGAAGGTGCGCGTTTACTACAGCGGCACTGGTGACAAGCGCGTGGTTGAGCGCGTTCAGGTCGAAGAATAATCAACATCGGTTGACGCAAAAGCCGCAGGGTTCCGCGTGGATCCTGCGGCTTTTCATTTGTCGTGAGCGAAAACACGCGCGGCTGCAGCCTATGAAGCCCCCAAAATCGAGACGGCAGGCGGCGCAGCGCGTTTGCGTTTGTGAGTCAAATCACGGAACGTTGCGCGTGAGTTTTGACCTGAAAGAAATCGTCGCGGCCCGGCTGGGCGAGAACTACGAGCTGCACCATCGCCACATTAACCGCACGCTCGTGGCGGCGCAGCGGGTTATCGGTTTCGACAAGGTCTATGCCCGTGCCGAAGGCGCTTATCTCTACGACATGGATAACAACGCCTATCTCGACTTCCTCAGCGGCTACTCGGTATTCAACATTGGCCGCAACCATCCGCTGGTGAAGCAGGCCATTCGCGATGTGCTCGATCTCGATTTGCCCAACATGGTGCAAATGGATTGTTCTCTTCTTAGTGGCTTGCTCGCCGAAGCCATCACCAAACGCACACCACCGCACCTGGATGCCGTCTTCTTTTGCAACTCCGGCACCGAAGCGATGGAAGGCGCGCTGAAGTTTGCCCGGGCCGCCACGGGTAAAAAGCGCGTTCTGTCACTGGAGAGCGCGTTTCATGGTCTCAGCATCGGTTCGCTCTCACTCATGGGCTGCGAAAGTTTCACGGACGGCTTCGGGCCCCTCATGGATGAATGGGACACGCGCATTGCGCTCGACGATATCGCTTCGCTCGAGCGTGAGTTAAGTAAAGGCGACGTCGCCGCCTTCGTCATCGAGCCGGTGCAGGGGAAGGGTTGTCGCTTCCCGCAGACAAACTTCTTCAATCGCGCCCAGGATCTCTGCCGGAAACACGGCACCCTGCTCGTTAGCGACGAAGTTCAGTGCGGCCTGGGCCGGACCGGGAAGATGTTTGGTTTCCAGCACTGGAACCTCGAACCGGATATCATTACCCTGGCCAAAACATTAAGCGGCGGCTATGTCCCTTGTGGGGCGATCGTTACCCGGCGCGACATCTACCAGAAGACCTTTAGCAGAATGGACCGCTGTGTGGTTCATTCAACCACCTTCGGGCGTAACAACCTCGCGATGGCGTGCGGCCTGGCTGCGCTCGAAGTAATCGATCAGGAGAACCTGGTTGATCGGGCCGCGAAGGTGGGCAGGCAACTGATGGAAGGCATTGATTCTTTGCGCGCCAAACACTCTTTTATCAAGGAAATTCGCGGCAAAGGCCTCATCATCGCGATCGAGTTCCATGAGCCAACCGAGTTCAAGCTTAAGATGGCATGGAAGCTACTTCACAAGGTGGACAAGGTGCTCTTTGCCCAGATGGTAGTAACTCAGATGCTAAGCAAATATCGCATCCTTACCCAGGTAGCTGGCCATGCCATGGATGTTCTTAAGATTCTACCTCCACTTATTATCGGAGAGAAGGAGATCGAGCTATTTGTCAATGCCCTCGATGGCGTCTTAACCGAGTGCCGGAAGTTTCCCGGGCCAATGTGGGAACTGGGCAACAACTTCGTTCGGGCGGCCATGGCTTCGCGCCGGACGGCCACTCGTCCGGTTGTATCTGCTTAGTTCGGTGGGTCAGCGGCCGTCCAGGCTTTGCATGAAGCGCGCGTAGTCGGCGCTATCACGCACTGCGGCATTCAATGTCTCATCCGCCGGCTCGGGCAGCGCGACCCGGCGGAAAGATCGTCCGCCATCGGCAAAAACAATCTCGTTCCACTGAATGGATTCGATCTGCTCGTTAAAGCGTGCCACTGCGCGCCCGCGGAAGAAGGCGCGTGTCGTCTCCGGCGGCGTGAAAATCGCGGTGCGAATTTCCTCTTCCGTTACAACGCGCCGCATCGAGCCTTGCCGTGCCAGCTCATAGTACAGCCCGCGCTCGAGATCGATGTTGTGATATTCGAGATCAATGCCCTGCAGCCAGGGATCGCTCCACGCCAGCTTCTCTTCTTCCTGCAATGATGTCAGCAGAAACTTTTTTGCCACCCAGTCAACTCGATCGCGGCAAAGCGCGATATCGCGTTCCAGGTCGTTCAACACATCTCTCCATTCCTGCCAAGTCCATCGCCACTCCTGGTTCTCGTTAGCTAACCTTTCCGCGGCGCGCAAATAAAGCCGCTGCACTTCAATCGCGGAGATCTTGCGTCCATCCCGCAGTTCGATGATCCACTCATAAGTCTGGTCGCGGCTGACCGATTTAGTCGCGTTGATCGGTTGCGCAATCTCAATCTCCGGCGCTTCGCCTCTCTCGATCAGCTCCAGCACCAGCGCCGTAGCTCCAATCTTCAGCGCCGTGGCCCATTCGCTCATATTGGAATCACCCACGATGACGTGGAAGCGGCGATACTTGGTTGTGTCGGCATGTGGCTCGTCGCGCGTGTTCACGAGCGGCCGCCGGTTCATCGTGTCGATGCTCACCAGCACAGTGAAGAAATCGCTCCGCTGCGAGATCTGGAAAACACCTGGTTCATTCGGCGCGCATTCCGATTCCACTCCCATCTTTCCGGCGCCGGCGAAGATTTGGCGCGTGATCAGGAAGGAAAGCGCGCCCGCGACTATGCGATCCCAGGGCACGTCGCGGCGCATGAGATAGTTGTCGTGGCACCCATAGCTATGCCCGCGGAAATCGGTGTTGTTTTTGTAAAGCTGCACCCGCTGACCTTCGGGTAAATGCCCATCGCGTCGCCGCGCGCACTCGGCCAGGATGCGTTCGCCAGCCTTGTCTTGCGCCACCAGCTCGCGCAGCGCGGTGCATTCCGGCGTAGAGTATTCCGGATGCGCGTGATCATTATAAAAACGGGCGCCATTCGAAAGCACGAGGTCGCTCTTTATCTCCTGAAAGCTCAGCGGCCGGTTCCGGTCGATCTCATAATAAGCGGATTCATCTGTGTCCTGCTTCAGCTCCTTCGCCCGAAACCCGCGCGCATCCCGGTGTGGATCTTCATGCTGATAATCCCACTTCATCAGCGCGCCGTGCTCGGTGTAACTGCGCACGAGCGCGATCGATTCCGCCACCACATCTACGGCTTCGGCGCCTTCCACCGTGATCCCAAACTCCGTCTCCAACCCAAAGACGCGTTTCATCCCGCTTGCATTCTACTGTTCTCCATCCAAAACGACAAAGGTTGTCTCCAAACCAGGTCGCTCCGCGGGGAATGAAGGCAGCGAGCCGCAGACGCAGCAACTAGTTCAGCACCGCGTCAATGGCGCTGGAATCGTCGAGCAATATCCATTCGACAATGGAGATGGGCAGGCTCCCGTTTTTGATCAGGTCATCGTGGAATTGACCGAGCCGAAAATTCGCGCCCATTTTGTCCCGGTATTTGCCCAGCAGATTCATGATCTGCCATTTGCCGGTGATGTACCAGATTTTCTGGGTCGGTTCCGTGGCGGCTCCGGCGGCCTCACCTTCAGCTGATTCGCGATCCAGACCACCCGCCTCCATAAAGTAGTTAACGGCTTGTTCGAAAGTCCATTTGCCGGTGTGGAGATTTACGTCAACACCAATGCGCGCCGCGCGATAGCGCGAAAGCCGCAGGATCTGACCCTGTGCCGCTGAGCCTTCGGGATAGAAACCAGTGCGCATAAGCATCTCTTCGCCATAAAGTGCCCAGCCTTCGACGAAGACACCGTTATCGTGCTGGCGGCGAATTTCGTCCGACAAATGGTTCGCGACTGAGAGTTGAAGAAAATGGCCCGGGATCCCTTCATGACCCAGGATCGGGCGGGGATCTTCGATGGCAGCGCGGATGTAGAAGTTTTTCGATTGCGGATTGTAGGTTGGAATAAAATAGAACCCGGTTGGATCTTTGTCGTAAACGCCGGGCGGATTCATGAAACCGCCTGGGCTCGTTGGCTTGAATGCTTCAGGGAGCTGCCGAATCTGAAACTGGCCGAGATACTCGGGCAATGTAATTAGCTGATGTGATTTGAGAAAATCGATCATCTCCTTCTCCCGGCTCTCGTAGGCTTGCAGGAACGACTGCTGGTCGGGCGGAATGTTTTTCGCACGCGCGGGGTTGGGATCGGCCATGGAAGGATCAGGCAGCAGAGCTTCAAGGGCACGATATCGCGCGAGCTCGGCACGTCCGAGCATTTCCACCTGGATTGCGTCGAGTGGAAGTAGAAGGACGTGTTTGAGGTAGTAGTTGTAGTTGGCTTCGCCCATCGGCGCGAAGTCAGCCATCTGCCCGAGCTTCTTCTCCAGTGAGTCCGCGAAGCTGTGCACAGCAGCCAGGGCGACGTCGCGAGCTTTTTCGAACTGCGCCCGATCAGCCTCCGGGAGGTCCTTAGTCAGCGGCGTGATGCTATCGTTAAAGAGCGAGTCGATGTGGCGAGCCGATTCGATGGCGAGTCGGGCATAAAGCTTGACCGGTTTGCGAAGGTTTTTTTCACCTTCGGCCAGTAACGCCGGCATTGCCCGAAAGCGGGCGGTGGCAGAACGGGCGCGATTTGCCGGGGTGTCGTATTCCTTTTTCAAGAGTGAGAAGATGGCGTTGCTGCATTCGTTGACGTAGAGGAGCGGGTTCGTTTCCTCGAACTTGAGGATGCGATTTCCAAAGTCGACGTTCTCCAGTTGCGCGCGAAAGAGAATAGCATCAATGCGATCTTCTTTCGGCCAGCTGTCGCTTTTAATTGCACGGGCCTGATCGAGAAGTCGGCGCACGCGCTGGGCGCGCTCGGCGATTTTGGCGGCAGAGTAATCGGTCAGCGCGTAGTCCCAGGTATGGAGTCCGGCCTCGCTGCTTCGCACCGGATAGTTTTGATTGCGCCAGGAATAGTAATCTTGCGCCAGTTTCTGCAAGGTGGCGGCGTCGAACACAGCCTGGGAGCTGACGGGTGTCTGCTTAGTGATCAAAGCCTTGTTCGAGACATCGGGTTTGCTCGAAGGCTGGCCATTCACCGAGTTCATCGCGAGTGCGAAGACAAAACAGGAGAGCGGGATTTTCACGCACTCATGCTGAACCCGCGAGAGTGCGGGCGAAAGTGGTTTTTCCTTAAATCACGCCACCCAGCGTGTGCATGCGCTGGGTGAAGCTTGCGCGCACGGGCGCGATTTTCACAACATTTTCCGGATCGTAATCGATCAGCTTCAGCCAGTCTTCGGTAATGTCGGTTGGCGGGAAGATGTCGTTCTCGGCGTATTCAGTGTCGAAGGCGATTTGCAGGTCCTGCTCGCTGATACCGCTCGTCCCCGGCGCAAGCGAGGTGTCTGTTGGCGCTACCTCGATTTGCTTCGCAATAGCGCGCTTGATCGCCATACCCTTCGCCCGCTCCACCACCGAAGCGATGATGGCGCCGCTGATGAGATCGCTGCGATATAAAACTTCCTTGCGCCCGCTGCGCAAGGTGACCTCGAGAAATTTATTCTCATCGCGCCTGGCGAACTGCCAATCGACGAAACGTTCGATCAGTTTATCGATGGCTGCGCCGATGTTTTCGGCTTCCTTGGCCAGCGCGCCGTCGTAGGGCAGCTCGTTCGTAAGATAAATTCGATAAATTTCCCGCGCGCCTTCCTTGTTCGGCCGGGTAACTTTGATTTTCCGATCGATGCGACCTGGCCGTAGAATCGCCGGGTCAATCAAATCAGCGCGATTCGACGCCAGAATGATGACAACATCATTGAGCGAATCGATCCCGTCCATCTCCGAGCAGAACATCGGCACGAGTGTGGAAAGAATATTTGAATAACGCGAGGCGCGGCGGGTGCCGAGAATGCTCTCCGCTTCATCGATGAAAAGGAAGGGCATGAAACCTTGGCGGCGTTTCTCCCGCGCGGTGGCAAAGATTTCGCGCACCATTCGCTCCGATTCACCGACCCACATGTTCAAAATCTCCGGGCCTTTCACGTGCATGAAATACTCGCGGGTGTCGCCGCCGGCTTTTTCGCGCAACTGTTTCGTCAAGTTGTACGCCGTGGCTTTGCCGATGAGCGTCTTGCCGCAGCCGGGCGGGCCGTAAAGCAAGAAGCCTTTTGGGGTGGCGTGCTGGAACCTTGCGAAGAGCTCCGGATGCAGCAGCGGCAACTCAATCGCGTCCTTGATCGCGCCGATCGCTTGTTCCTGGCCGCCCACTTTTTCCCAGGGCAACTCCGGCACGCGATCGAGATAATGTTCGTGCGAGCCGGGCGCGCTCATCATCTCCAGCGCCATGCGATAATTGGAGTCCACCCGCACTTCATCGCCTTGTTTGAGATTGCTCGCGGCCAGCTCAGAAGAGCGTTGCAGCACAATTGACTGCGTTCCGTGCTTGTCCCCCACGCGCAGCCGGTCCTCACCGATGACTTCGGTGATCTTCGTCACCGGCCCCGCTGATTCAAAGCCAAGATCGCCCACGATAACGAATGCTTCATTGACCAGCACCCGTGTTCGAGTTCTCAGCTTCCCCAGCGGAATGCGCGGATCGATGTTGCAGTAATAATCCGAGCCGCCCACGACAATGTGCGCCGTCTCCTTGCTCACGCTGCCGAGGAATGTGCCAATGCGATTTGCCGGCGAAGTCACTTTCTTGATCACTTCCTCCAGCTTCTCGATCATCTGCCGCGCTTCGACGAACGTTTCCTCGCGCGCGGATATCTCGCGCCGCAGATCGAGCAGGTCGCGCCGCATCGGGTCGCCCGGCGGCAGCGAAGCAATGAGAAGATCCACGCGATCGAGCAGATCGAAATCCCTTTCACCCTCGTGCCGCGCGTCGCTCATCCGTTCGTCTGATTAAACTATACGCTTGGGGAAATTATTCAGCAACGGCAACGCAGTTCTCCGCCTGCGGATGTGGCAAGTCACGCGACCCGGCGGTGAAGGCGAGCGATCCGCGCCCGCGCCGCGCGGCAGCGTTCCCGTTCGCGCTCCGCATCAACTTCGCACAGGGACTGGGCTTCATAAGGCGAGCGCGCCGGTCGCAGACAAGTCTCGACGAAGTCATTGGCTGCAGTCGCGCGGCGCAGACTTTCTTCTGTTGTCGTCATTTCCGCGTCGCTGAGCAGGAGGTCGCGGATGGAAATGTAAGTATAAATCTCATCGCGCGCTGCCTTCGAGGAAGCTGAAGCGGCGGCTCGCTGCGGCGTGGCCCTGGCCGAAGCGGGCGACGATTTCCGCTCAAGCGCCTGTCGCGTTTGCACAAAGACAATGAAAGCAGCTCTCGTGCTGAATGGACCTGACCACGTACCAGGCGCCGCCATGGCATCAATTTAGCTCCGTAATGCGCGACGCTCATGGGTCGCATCGACGCATTCTTTAAATTGATGTCGGAACAAAAAGCGTCCGACCTCCATCTCTCGACCAATAATCCCCCGATGCTGCGCATAAACGGCGAGCTGGTGCGCGTGGATTATCCGCCGCTCCAGAACGATGAGCTCAAGTCGATGGTTTACGAGATTGCCCCGGAAGGAAAGATCAAGAATTTCGAGGAAAATCTTGACGTCGATTTCGGCTACGAGGTTCCGGGCGTGGCGAGATACCGGGCCAATTTCTTCCAGCAGAAATACGGCATCTCGGCCGTGTTCCGATTAATCCCATCCAACGTCCTCACGGTGGACGATCTCGGCCTGCCGCCGGTGCTGAAGAAATTTCCGCTCTTAAAAAAAGGTCTCATTCTCGTCACCGGGCCGACTGGTTCCGGCAAATCCACGACACTGGCCGCGATGATGGATTACGCGAACCTTCAGCGGCACGATCACATCATCACGGTGGAAGACCCGATCGAGTTCGTGCATCGCAGCCAGAATTGCCTGGTGCAGCATCGCGAAGTGGGCGTGCACACGCGCTCCTTTGCCAATGCCCTGCGCGGCGCGCTGCGCGAAGATCCCGACATCCTGCTCGTGGGTGAGATGCGTGACCTGGAAACGATCGAGCTCGCGCTTACGGCCGCCGCCACCGGCCATCTTGTTTTTGGAACGCTGCACACCTCCAGCGCATCGAAAGCAGTTGATCGCATCATTGATGTTTTTCCGACGAACCAGCAGAACCAGATTCGCGCGACCCTGGCCGAGTCACTCAAAGGGGTGATCGCGCAAAATCTTTTCAAACGCATCGATCGTCCAGGCCGTGTCGCCGCCCTCGAGATTCTCGTGGTCGATATGGCCATCGCCAATCTCGTGCGCGAAGCCAAGACGCATCAAATCCCGGGCATGATCCAGGTTGGCAAAAAGAAAGGCAACCAGCCGCTCGACGACGCCATCATGGAACACCTGCGCAATGCGCGCATTTCACCCGAAGAAGCTTACGACAAGGCAATCGACAAAAAGAAGTTCCGGCCCTTCCTCAAATCTCCGCCGGCGGATTGGAGCGAAGAATGAGATTGCCCGATCTCGACCGGATCCTGGCCGGCATGCTCAAGAGCTATTCCGGAATCTCGGACCTCAATTTTTCAGTGGGTCATCCGCTTCAGGTGGAAGATTTCGGCGAGTTGAAGCCGGTCTATCTGGATCCGCCGATTGAGGCGCTGACGCCGTTCCAAACCGAGCAACTCGCGCTTTTACTGATGCAGGGAAATCAACGCCTCATGTACGATTATCTTAGCGGCGGGTCCTGCGATTGCAGCTATTCGCTCGACGATGATGCGCGCTTTCGCGTCAACATTTTCCGGCAGCGGGGAAACTTCTCTATCGTGCTGCGGAGGCTGGAGGGAAATATTCCGAGCCTCGAGTCGCTCCAGCTCCCCGGCGTGTTTCGGGAAGTGGCGAAGGAAAAAACCGGATTGATTCTTGTCACCGGCGCAACCGGCAGCGGCAAAACGACGACCCTGGCAGCAATACTGAACGAAATTAACGAGACCCAGCCCGTGCACGTGGTGACGCTGGAGGACCCGATTGAGTTCGTGCATCCCACGCGTAAGGCCACCTTCAATCAGCGCGAGCTGGGCCAGGATTTTAACAATTATCCGAACGGCTTGCGCGCGGCCCTGCGCCAGGCGCCGAAGATCATCCTTGTGGGCGAAATGCGGGATCGCGCCACGGTGGAAGTGGCGTTGATGGCGGCGGAGACCGGACACCTGGTTTTAAGCACGCTGCACACGGTGGACGCCGGTCAGTCCATCAACCGTATCCTCGGCTTGTTCTCGTTAGGAGAAGAGCAGCAATTGCGCATCCGGCTCTCTGATGTGCTGCGCTACATCATCAGCCAGCGGCTCGCGCCCAGAATCGGCGGTGGGCGGCAACTGCTCACGGAAATTCTTGGGAACAATCTCCGTACGAAAGAAGCGATTGCACTCGGAGAAGGCGAACATCGCAACTTCTACGAAATTATCGAGGCCAGTTCGCAGCTTGGCTGGATGACTTTCGATCAATCCATCCTGAGCGCGTTCGAAAACGGGGTCATCAGCGAAGAGACGGCCAAGACTTACGCCACGCGCAAAGGGCGTGTCACGCGTGGCATCGATCTCATTCATAAAACCCGCGGCGCCGAGAGCGAGCCGGAATCCGGTTTGCGTCTCGATATTCCCGCGAACGCGTTTCGATGAACATGGAACTGGAACACGAACTCGGCTTTGATGCTGGCGACAGCACCGCGCTGGTCTGCGTGGATCACCAACAGCTTCAAAAAATGATCGCGCCGCAGCTCATCGATTTGAACTTCAAAGTGCACATCGGGCTCCACGAAGAAGATGTGCTGCTCAAGCTGCGCACCTATTCCTACAACTTAGTTGTCATTTACGAGAACTTCAAAGGCTCGACACCGGCGACCAATCCAATCCTGAAAGAGATGACGCGCCGGCCGGGGGCGCAACGGCGGGAACACTTCGTCGTGCTGCTCACCCACCGCTTTACCACCAACGACGCCATGAGCGCCTTTGTGCAAAGCGTCGACCTCACCCTCAATGTCGCTGACCTGGCGAATCTCAAACCTGTCTTGCGCCGCGGAATGGCTCAACATCGCGAAATGTACGAAGCATTTCACTCGACGTTGAAGACCGTTCAGGCAATGTAATTGCGAAACAAAACGCGCATCCAGCACACTGCTGGGACGCGGAGGGTTTTGGCACGGCGCATGAACATCATACGATGGGTGAGTTTCACCTGGGAGTTGGGGAAAGTGGAGCTGCCCGAGCTGGTCATGCCGCGGCATTATCGGATCAGTCTGGCCGGGGCGGAAGACGAGGCGGCGCTTGAGGGGACGATCGGCAAATCGCTCGCGCTTGATCCCAGCTGGAATGCGACCCTGCATGATGTGAGCGCGCTGGTCTCTCGCTCGCTCGCGCGGACGCTGGCGGCGGAGTCCACTCTGCGACTGACCTTGCGTCACGGGGCCCGCATCATCGGTGGAACTTTGCTCGCGCCGGAGTTGAATACATCCGAGCATCTCGTGCCCGGCCCGTGCATATTGATGGAATATCGGAACCGCGGTCTGGGTACGTTGCTTTTGAGCGCGGCGTTGCGGCAATTGCGCGATGCCGGTCTCTCGCGCGCCTGTGCCATCACGCGCGAGGGCTCGCCCGTGGCGCGATTCCTCTATCCAAAGTTCGGCGGCAACTCGTCGCCCATCGTGCCACTGCTGGCGGCCTAGCAGCCAAAGATCATTGCTGTAGCGGCGCTCTATGAGCGCCGAGGTCCACCGCTCGCAGTCACACTGCGGCGCGAAGGTCTTCTTCGCAGCTTTTGGCGGTCATAGACCGCCGCTACAGAGACTCAATATTCCGGCGGCGAGTAAGTATTGAATGTGACCACATCGGCGGAGGAGCGGTTGCTGAACTTGTGCCTTGTTCCCGCGGGGATGACGACGACATCGCCTTTCTTCATCGCGATTGTTTTGTCACCAATCTCGCCTTCCACTTCGCCTTCGAGCACAAGCAACACTTGATCGCTTTCCTTATGTCCTTCGGGCTTGCTACCGGAAGATTTGCCCGGCTTCAGCGTCATCATGGCCGTCTGAGTCCGGCCGGTTGTTTGCAGCACTTCGAACCAATCGCTTGTGTCGCGGATGTTCTTTATGTTCATAAGCAAAAACCTCTCGCCATCTCGAGCGAAGTCGAGCAGCCCCGCGCGGAAGTTACCTCGAAGAAGGTAATGCTACGGGATCGCGCGACTTCGCTCAGGATGCCACAATCACTCCTTCTCGATTAGCCCGCCGCGCGGCGTTATTCCTTCGGCCAGATCGACGTGGAATGTCTGTTTCATTTTCGTTTGGCCAAAACTGAGCTCGGCCGTGTAATCGCCACTGGACATCAGCTTCTTGGGATCATCGCCGCCGTATTTCGTTAACACGTCTTCACTCGGGCGCAGGTCCCAGTTGAGCCGGGAGAATCCAGCCACGCCGGGCGCTTTCAAATTGGCCACTGGAGTCCCAGCCGCATTGCTAATGGCGATCTTGATCTCGTCTCCAGTGAACTCTCGCACCCACGCCGTGAATAGCGCGCCTTCAGGCGGGTTAGCGCCGCGGTAAACGCCTTTGCCATTCCACTCGGAAAAACCGACCGGCATGTACGCCCCGCTCAGTGGCCGGACGCTGAAGAGATGTGCCGGCTTCGCCGCGATCTCCGGCGTAAATTCGCGAAACGCGCGCGCATCATCGAGCACATAAAGGCTGCGCCCGTGCGTGGCCACGACCAGATCGAACGTGCGCGGATGAATCTGAATGTCGTCCACTCGCACCGGCGGCAAGTCGCCGATCCGGACCCAGTGTCCGCCTCCGTCGAAGGTAGCGAACAATCCGAAGTGCGTTCCGGCGTAGAGCAGCTTCGGATTCGCCGGGTCCTCGCGCACCACTTCCACTGGCGCGTTAGCCGGCAGATCTCCACTCACACTCGTCCACGTTTTTCCGCCGTCCGCCGTGCGCGCGATCATCGGCCTATCATCGCCGCTGCGATATGCGTTCGCCGCGACGTAAGCAATGTTCGCGTCCTGCGCACCCGGTTCGATTCGCACGATCCACTGATTGCGAATCGGCTCCGGCAGGTTTTGGGTCAATTCCGTCCATTTGCCGCCGTCGTTGTCTGTCAACCATAACCGGCCATCATCTGTGCCAGCCCAGAGCATGCCGGCGCGCACGGGTGACTCCGCCAGCGAGTAAACCACGCCGTAATTCTCCGCGCCGCTTCCCACCGTGTTCGTTTTGCCAGGTTCATTTCTCGTTAGGTCCGGACTGATGACGGCATAACGCTCCGCGCGATCGGTCAGCCGGTAAACGTAGTTACCGCCGAGATAAAGCACGCCCGGTTTGTGCCGGCTCATGATCAGCGGTGAGTTCCAGTGAAAACGCGGCGCCTGTCTTCCTTCGGGCGGCTGCGGCTGCAAGTTACGCAGTTCGCCCGTGCGCGTGTTGAAGCGATGCACCACGCCATCCTGATTGTCGCCGTAGAGCGTGTCGTGGTCGGCCGGATCGAAGAGCGCATAAAAGCCATCAGCGCCGGTGAACGGAATCCAATCGCAATTCCGAATACCTTCCTTGCTCATGACCGCGCTCGGGCCCAGCCAGTTCGAGTTGTCCTGAAGGCCGCCGGCAATGCGGTAGATCGGCCGCGAGTCGTCCAGGGAAATGCGGTAGTACTCGCCCGCCGGGATGCGATTAAGATGTTCCCAGCTTTTGCCTCCGGCGTACGATTGATAAACACCTCCGTCATTGCCCACGAGCACGCGCAGCGAGACCGGTGGTTTTATCGGCTTGTTTTTGTCCTCGGGTTTCGGCGGCTTGGGCGGAATCGCGCTGCCGGATTGAATCGCGAGCGCGTGCATGTCGGGATGCAGTTTTTCCGAAAGATCTTCGCGGAACGTTTTGCCCCCGTCGTCAGAAACGAGCAGCGCGAAGCCGAGCAGATAAACGCGCTGATCATTGGCCGGGTCGATGCGGATCTGGCTGAAATAAAATGGCCGCGGATCCAGATCGCTCACCCGCTTCCAGGTTTCGCCCGCGTCTTCGGAGCGAAACACGCCACCGCGTTTGCTGTGAATGTCGTCCAGCGCGCTCGTGCCGCCTTCGTCGCTTTGCACCACCGCCATCACGATCTTCGGGTTCACCGGTGTGATCGCGAGCCCGATTTTTCCGGTTAAACCCGGCAACCCGTTCCCGCATTTTTTCCACGTGCCGCCGCCGTTAGTGCTCTTGAAAACGCCGCCGACGTCTTCGCCGTTGGTCGCGCTCGGCCCGTAGGTGAAACTCCACGCTGTTCGCTGCCGCGCATACATCGCCGCGTAAATCACCTCAGGATTGTCGGGCGCCATTGCCGCATCTACGCAGCCGGTGCGCGCGTTGTGCGGCGCGGGAGCTGTAAGCACCGCCTTCCAGGTTTTTCCCGCATCGGTCGTCTTAAACAAACCGCGCTCGCCACCATCCGCCCACAGATTGCCGAGCGCCGCGACGTAAGCGGTCTCAGGGGATTTAGGATGCACCAGCACGCGCCCGATGGCGCGGCTGTTGTCCAGGCCGACGTGTTGCCATGTGCTTCCGCCATCAGTCGAGCGATAAACGCCGTTGCCCCATTCGGCGGAGTTGCGGTCAGTCGGTTCACCCGTGCCCACCCAGATCACGTCGCTATCGCCCGGCGCGATCGCCACCGCGCCCATCGACATCACCGGTTGCTTGTCGAAGCTCGCATCAAAGGTCACACCATTGTCGCTCGTCTTAAATAAGCCACCGGTAGCGAGGCCGACAAAAAAGACCGCCGGATTGCGCGGATCGATCGCAATATCTGAAACGCGACCGCCCATCGCGGCCGGGCCGATGGAACGCGCTTTGAAGTTTTTGAAAAGGACTTCCGTCAACTGCGGCGGCGTTTGCGCGGGCGAAGGTGACGCTGGCGCACCTGAGCTTTCCGGGGACGCGGTCGCGCTGGGCGAAGCTTCCGGTGCGGCTGGACGCGCCCCCGCCAGGGTGGCTGAGGGGACCTGAGCGTGTGCGATTGCCGCAAAGGTGAATGCGAGAAGAAGAGCGGTGGTCGTTTTCATGCAATTACATTTCGCACTTGGGCGTTGTGGCTGCCGTCCGTGCCTGGCGGCAGAACCTAACAAGCGCTGCATAAAGTTAGCTGCTTAGGCTCCATCGGCTTTCGATACGTAGGTATCCATATGCGCGAGCGCACCATTCCCATCCAAGCCACCGCTGCGGTCGAGATGCCCGCGCTCGCCGTCGATCGCCGCAGCATGGCCTATTTCAAACCAGACTGGCGATGGATCGCGCTCCTCGTCGTGCTCATAGGTATTTCGGTGGCTGTCGGTCTGCTGGAAACATGGCCGCTTGCCGTTCTCATTGACAGCGTCCTGACCGCGATGCCGCACACTGATTGGATTCATCAGCTTTTCCTCTCGTTTCTGCCCGCAAGCAAAACCGGTCAGATCATCGGCCTGGTGCTGATCGGCATGGGGCTTCAGCTCATCGGCTACTTCGTCTGGATGTCGCGCATGATGATCAATTATCATCTGAACTACCGCGGCACCACCCGCGTTCGCTATCATCTATTCACCAAGCTGCAACACCTCGGCCTCACCTATCATCGCAGCCATCCGCAAGGCGACGCCATTTACCGGTTGAGCGCGGACGCTTTCGGCCCCTGGGGCATCATGGACACGGTCATCGGCACATCTGTCGCCGCCGTCACCCTCACAGTCATGACCCTCATTCTGCTCTCGCGAAATGTCTCGCTCACCCTCGCCGCCTTCTCTGTCGCGCCGTTCATCCTTTGGAGCAACTGGCGCTTCGGTCTGCAAATTCATCAGCGCGCTCTCGTCTCCAAGCAGATCGATACCGATCTCACTAGCACCATCCAGCAAACCATGTCGCGCGTTTGGCTGGCGCAGGCCTTCCGTCGTGAACGCCGCGAGTTTCGGTTCTTTCGGCGCGCCGTGCTGCGCAGCGTGCACGCGCTGTTGCGGCTCAACTGGCAGGAGCAACTTTATCCCTTCGCGCGCGACAGCATTCTCGCCGTCGGCGCCGCCATCATCCTCGGCTACGGCGGTTACCTGGTTTATCGCGACCAGTTCCTTCGCCCGATCGCCACCGGCATGACTGTGGGCACGCTCATCATTTTTCTCGATTACGTCCGTAAACTTTGGGACCCGCTCAAATGGCTCGCTGAGTTCGTCGCAAAAGTGCGGCTGTTCGAGGCGGCGGCTCGTCGCGTTTTCCGGATTCTCGATACACCGGAATCGATTGTTGAGAGGCCGGGCGCGATTCATCTGTCGGTGCAGCGGCGCAATCTCACGCTCAATCACGTCAGCTTCGGCTATCGCAGCGGCCAAACTGTTTTGCGCAATGTTTCCGCTGAAATTCGCGACGGCGAATTTGTTGCCTTCATCGGCCCGAGCGGCACCGGAAAAAGCACCCTGCTCAGCTTGATGCTGCGCTTTTATGATCCGACCGGCGGCGCGCTCCTTTTGGATAACGCAGATTTCCGCAGCGTGCGCATCGCCGACGTTCGCGCGCACATGGCGCTGGTCGGGCAGGAGAGCATCATCCTGCCCGCGAGTGTGGCGGAGAACATCGCCTACGGCCGGCCCGGCAGCACCCGCCGGGATTTACGGCGCGCCGCGGAACTCGCCGGCGCGGCGGAGTTCATCGAGCAGTTGCCGAGAGGGTACGACACTCCGCTCGCCGAAGGTGGTCAGAATTTGTCCGGCGGCCAACGCCAGCGCATCGCCATCGCGCGCGCCCTCGTCACGAACGCACCCTTCGTTATTCTCGATGAACCAACGAGCGCGCTCGATCCGCAACACGAACAACATCTCGTCGCTACCCTCCTCCGGCTGCGCCGCCTTCGTACCATCGTGCTGGTGACGCATCGGTTGCAATCCGTCCTGCATTGCGACCAGATTTTTGTCATGCAAAACGGCGCCATCGCCGAACGCGGCACGCACGAATCGCTGCTGGCCCGCGGCGGCTCCTACGCCGCCATGCGCGACACCGCTGAGGCGCCCGCGCTCAGCGCATCTGGTTAGCCGAGGCGTTACGCCGCGACGCGACGACGCTGCTTTACCAGCGTGGAAGTGGAACGGCCGGCAGTGCGGCCGGCGCCGCGCTTCACCTTTACCGATTGGTTCCGGTTCAAGCTTTCCTGAAGCACTTTCACCAGATCGACAACGTTGGTCGTTCGCGGCGCTCTGGCTTCCACTTTCGGCAGTTCTTTCTTCTGCGCCTTCTGCTCGATCATTTCCATGACCGCGCTGCGATACTCGTCACGATATTTCTCAGGTTGCCACTCCACACTCATGCTCTCGATCAAAGCCTGCGCCATCTTCAGCTCCCGCTCGTTGAGTTCTGTCTTGGGCCGGTTTAATTCCGCTGGCGATAACACTTCACTGGCGAAATGCATTAATTCCAGAACCAGGAACAGTCCGTCAGGCTTGACCGAAGCGAGATACTCGCGATTGCTGATCACCACCTTGGCGATGCCGATTTTCCCAGTGCCGCTCAGCGCCTTGTGCAAAAGCGCATAAGCTTTCTCGCCGCCTTTCTGCGGCTCGAGAAAATACGGCTTATAAAAGAACTTCGGATCCACCTGCTCGAGATCAACGAAATCAGTGATGTCGATGGAATGGGTGGACTCGATCCGCACCTTCTCGAAATCTTCATCCTTGAGCACGACATAACGGCCGCGCTCATACTCAAATCCTTTGACGATCTGGTCTGCCGAAACTTCTTTCATGTCTGCCTCGGCGACTTTTTTGTAGCGGATCGGACTGAGATCGGTCGCGCGCAACTGACGGAAGCTGAGCTTCTCCTCCCGCGTCGCGGGATAAACGGCGATGGGAATGTAAACCAAACCGAAGCTAATACTACCTTTCCAAACAGGTCGCATAAGATTGAAGGTCGTGCAGTTTAAAGAGCTAACGAGCGCATGTCAACGCGCCGTCGACCCGTTGCCAAAGCAGCAATCACGCCAAGTCTAGCTGGCCTGGTTTGGCTGGTCCGATTGGAAAAGCGGTTGTAAAGGAAGCCGGAGTTGTGCGATCGGCGATGAGCGAAACACAATCACTTACTTTGCAGTCTATGGAAAGAAGTAGCAGATTCTGATGATGAGAGCACTGTGCTTCGGCCTTGCCGTCTTGGTGGTGCTATCTTGTTGTGCTTGTCTTATGGCAGAATCTCCCCGGCGTGACATCAACGTTGTGCTAGCCGCTCATGATAAGGAGCTGCTTGCCATACCTGGTGTGACTGGGGTTTACGTGGGTGTGGTCGCTGACGGGAAGACGCCGTGCCTGAAAATCATGCTGAGCAAACGCACGGAGACCCTGGAGCGCTCTTTGCCGCGCCAGATTGAAGGCTACCCTGTCATCACCGAAGTTACCGGCGAGATCCGGCCGTTTAGCCAATAAAAGCGCGCGATTCGCGTTGACTGCGCCCGCTCTTTTCTTTCACCATTCTGGACATGGGTTCTAAAGATGCGCGAATAGATGCCTACATCGCTGAAGCCGCTCCTTTCGCGCGGCCCATCCTGCGGCATGTGCGCAAGCTGGTGCACGAAGCCTGTCCTGAAGCAGAGGAAACAATGAAGTGGCGCTTCCCTCATTTTGATTACCGCGGAATGATGGTGGGAATGGCCGCTTTCAAAGAGCATTGCGCGATCGGTTTCTGGAAAGGCGAACTTATCTTTGGAAAGGCTGCCGGAGCCGATGGCGGGATGGGACATTTTGGTAAGGTAAGGAGCCTGGCTGATCTTCCGAATGACGAACAATTCCGTGGCTACGTCCGAAAGGCCGCGCAACTAAATCGTGACGGTGTCAGGAAAGCTCGTGAACCAGCGCCGAAGACAAAGGGGCGTGCGCCCTTATCGGTACCAGACTACTTCAAGTCTATACTAAGAAAGAACAAGCAAGCCGCGGCTACTTTCGATGAACTTAGCTACAGTCATAAAAAAGAATACCTAGAGTGGATTACCGAAGCTAAGAGGGAGGAGACACGAAACAAGAGGCTGAAAACGGCAATTGCGTGGCTGGCAGAAGGAAAGCCGCGCAATTGGAAATACATGGCCAAACGAGCTTAGCCCTCCTGTGTGAGTGAGATTGCAGATCGCCTCGAACGGGTGCGAGCTCAGATTAGCGAAGCGGCAGAGCGGGCGCATCGACCAGTCGACGAAATCAACTTAGTCGCTGTCTCCAAGGGGCACGATGCCGACAAAGTCCGCTCTGCCGTGGATGATGGGCAGGTGTTGTTCGGAGAGAGTAAGGTGCAGGAAGCGCGGGCAAAAATCCCGCTGCTGCCCGGCCATCTGCGCTGGCATTTCATCGGGCACCTGCAAAAGAACAAGGTGAGACACGCTTTGGCGCTATTCGAGTTAATTCATAGCGTCGATTCCATCGATCTGGCGCAGCAGATAGATCGAGTAGCTGCGGACGAAGGTCTTTATCCACGCGTGCTGTTGGAAGTCAATGTTGCGGGCGAAGGAAGCAAGTTTGGATGGACTCCTGAAGCTCTGAAGAAGGAAATGGAACAACTCTTAACTCTGGATCGGCTCTCGGTTGAAGGTTTAATGGCGATTCCACCGATTTCGCCAGAGCCGGAAGCGTCACGTTCATTCTTTATTAAACTGCGACAACTGCGTGACAGCCTGCAGGACGAGTTCAGGCTGAAATTGCCGGAGTTATCCATGGGAATGACAGAAGACTACACCGTGGCCATCGAAGAAGGCGCCACCTTCGTCCGAGTGGGAACGGCCATATTTGGCGAGCGCAGACGACAAAAGCAATGAGCTATTCCATCTGCGCGGGTTAACAAACGCTCATAGCGGTGAAGCCGATAAACGTTCAGCAGATTGGCCACGAAATTGCCATCAGATGGGATGACGGCGCAGAATCATACATTGAGCTGGAAGCGTTACGCCGGGCGTGTCCCTGTGCGGCCTGTGGTGGTGAACCGGATGTATTAGGCCGGACTCTTCGTCCAGTCGTTAACTACTCGTCTGGCAGCTTCGAACTGCGAAGCTTCGCACCCGTCGGAGGGTATGCACTGCAATTCTACTGGAGTGACGGTCACAACACCGGCATCTATAGCTTCGACTACCTCAGGAAGCTGACGTCGCCGGGCGGCGGATAATTAGTTTATGGAAGAGTAATCCGAAGCAACGAGCTATTTTGGCCCGCGGGAGAAATGGTCCGGGTCTCACATGAAGCAGGCAATAGAAAGACATCGCCGGCCTGGAAGCTACACGATCCGCATCTAATGGTTCCGGCAAGGCAGAAGGCAATGGCGAACGTTCCAGGGGGAACCAGCTCTCGAGAAGCCTCGAGTTCCCAGCGTTCGATACTAAACAGCTCATGCGACAGTATCCTTTCTTCTTCAGGAATGAGCCCGCCCGGCTGACAATCATTAAAATCAATACAAGCCAACGCCTCTTCCAGGTGTAACTCGCGCGACTGTCCAGTCGCATCTTTGCGGTTCCAATCAAAGACGCGATAGGTGGTGTCACTGTTTTGCTGCACTTCCAGAATCAGGTTTCCGGCGCCAATGGCATGCACTCTTCCGCTTGGAACAAGGAAGGCGTTCCCGGTCTTGACCGGGACGCGATAGATCAAGTCCGCAACCGTTCCGGCTTCGATTGCCTGACGAAATGTTTCAGGGCTGACGGGTTGACGAAAGCCGAGATAGAGCTCCGCCCAAGCTGAAGCTTTGGTGATATACCAGCATTCGGTCTTTGGCTCACCGCCAAGTGCTCTCGCCACAGCAGTTGGTGGATGCACTTGGAGCGAAAGTCTCTCCTGGCAATCGAGCAGCTTGATTAGCAGCGGGAAGCGCGGAGCAACAGGAGCTTCTCCGAATATCTCCGCGCGAAAATTGACCCAGAGATCATGCAGCGTTCGGCCGGAAAATGGTCCCGATCTTGCGATGCTCTGCGCCTCAGGCCGGTCGACAATTTCCCACGATTCACCTACGCGACGTTCATGCGGGATGTTCTTGCGGTAAAGGGTTGCAAGTTGCTGTCCGCCCCAGATTCGCTCGAAGAAAAGCGGTTCGAAACTAATCGGATCCTGCAATCTGACCTGAGCCACGCAGCCAATCAATAGCAGAGAAGATTGTCGGCGGCGACTACGCAGGTAAGGTCAGCGCCGGTGAAGGCATTTCTCCGTTACTGGCTGCCATTGCTGCTTTGGATGGCGCTCATCTTTGTTGGCTCTACCGATCTGCTCTCGGCCGAACATACTTCACGCATTATCGCTCCTCTGCTCCGGTGGTTCAACCCCACTATTTCCGCGCGCGCAATCATGGAGGTGCAGCTCTTTGTCCGCAAAGCGGGGCATCTCTGCGAATACGCCATTCTCGCCTCGCTTCTATATCGTGCTTTCATCAATACGCTCCTAAACGGTCGCGCGTTGCTCTCGGCCTCGGTCGTTCTTTTGTTTTGCGGCATGTATGCGGTGAGCGACGAATTTCACCAGACATTTGTTCCCTCGCGCACGGCGACGGCGCGCGACGTGGCGATTGATGGGGCCGGTGCGATTGTTGGTGTGCTGCTCATCCAAATGTTGCGACGTGAGCCAGTCCGCGCCTGCAAGTAGGATGGAGCAGCACGAGCTTGACTCGCACATTCTCGACATCGTTGTCAGCAAGCATAAGGTGGCTTCTTCTATGAAATGGTTATCAATTCTTGTCTTCATCGTATCGCTTCCAGTCTTCGGCAAAGAGGACCGCAAGTTTGTCTATCCCGATGCGCGTAAAAGTGAGCAGATAGATGATTATCATGGGACCAAAGTAGCGGATCCATATAGATGGCTTGAAGATCCGGACTCGGCCGAGTCGCGCGCATGGATCGAAGCGGAGAACAAGGTCACTTTTGATTTTCTGGCGAAAATCCCAGAGCGCGACCGGATCAGGAAACGGATTACGGAGTTATGGGATTATGAAAAGTTCGGCGTGCCTTTCAAGGAGCAGGACCATTACTTCATTAGCCGCAACACGGGATTGCAAAATCAAAACGTCCTTTATGTCTCAACCAACCTAAAGGAGAAGCCGCGCGAATTGCTCGACCCAAACACTTTGGCAAAAGATGGGACGATTGCGCTGGGCGGGCTGGCCGTGTCGGATGACGCAAAGTTGATGGCTTATGGTCTGGCTGCTTCAGGCTGAGATTGGCAAACGTGGAAGGTGCGCGACGTCGAGAGCGGGAAGGACCGCGATGACGAACTGAAGTGGGTGAAGTTCTCCGGCGCATACTGGTTAAAGGATGGTTCGGGATTTTTCTACAGCCGCTATGATCAGCCGGACGAGAAGAACCAGCTGCGGTCGCAGGTTTACAATCAGAAACTGTTCTCTCACAAGCTCGGTACGCCGCAATCGCCCGATACCCTTGTTTACGAGCGGCCCGAGCAAAAGGAATGGCTCTTCAACGGCAATGTCACCGATGATGGGCATTACCTTGTTGTCACCGTCAGCAAAGGAACTGATCCGCACAATCGAATCTTCTACAAGCAGATCGGAACGCCTGAGGCAAAAGTTGTCGAGCTGTTGCCCAAGGGAGATGCAGCCTGGAACTTCATCGACAACGATAGATCGACTTTCTTTTTTCAGACTGACCTGGACGCTCCGCTTGGACGAATCGTCGCGGTCGATGTTTCACAACCTTTACCCGCGACCGTCCGCCAAGTAGTTCCGCAATCGGGCGACAAACTCGAAAGTGTGAATCTCGTCGGGGATCGCTTTATCGCTAACTATCTGCACGATGCGCATAGCCTGGTTAAGCTATTCAAGGTAGATGGCTCGGCCGATGGCGAAATCGAATTACCCGGAATCGGGGCCGCGGCCGGTTTCCGCGGGAAACGCCACGATCGCGAAACCTTTTATTCCTTCACCAGCTTCACCACGCCGGCTGTCATTTTCCGTTATGATTTTGAGAAACGCGCGAGTGAGCCGCTTTACAAGCCGAAGCTGAAGTTCAATCCGGATGGCTACACGACGGAGCAGGTTTTCTATCAAAGCGCAGACGGCACGCGCGTGCCGATGTTCATCTCCTACAAGAAAAGGCTCAAGCGCGACGGGCAGAACGCGACATACCTTTACGGTTACGGCGGCTTCGACATCTCGGTTACGCCGTCATTTAACGCGGCCTTGCTGCAATGGATGGAGATGGGAGCTATTTATGCGGTGGCCAACCTGCGCGGCGGCGGCGAATACGGCGAGAAGTGGCACGAGGCAGGTGAGAAGCATGTGAAACAGAATGTCTTCGATGATTTTATCGCCGCGGCTGAGTTTCTTATTAGAGAAAAGTATACCAGCACGCCGAAGCTGGCGATCGGCGGTGGCAGCAACGGTGGGTTACTCGTAGGAGCTTGTCTGACGCAACGGCCTGATCTTTATGGCGCAGCTTTGCCTGCCGTGGGGGTGATGGACATGCTGCGCTTCCAGAAATTCACCATCGGCTGGGCCTGGGCCAGCGACTACGGGAGTGCGGATGATCCCGGCGATTTCCCGTTCATCTACGCTTACTCGCCTCTGCATCACATTAAGCCCGGCTGCTGCTATCCCCCCACGCTCATTACTACCGCTGATCATGATGACCGGGTAGTTCCGGCGCATAGCTTCAAATTCGCAGCGACATTGCAAGCGGCGCAAGGTTGCGACAAACCAGTGCTCATTCGCATCGAGACAAAAGCCGGTCACGGCGCGGGCAAACCGACCACAAAAATAATCGATGAAATCAGCGACCGCTGGGCCTTCCTGGTCAAGACGCTCGGTTTTGAAATCCCGGTGAGCTGAAGGAGCTGGAGCCACGCATTGGCAACAGGCGCGCAGCCGCTATCGGGTTGACGTTTAATCAAAGGCGCTCATGCTCATTTCATGTCCACATCAAACATACTGGTTCAACCGTATCTGTTCTTCGGCGGGCGCTGCGATGAAGCGATCCAGTTTTACCGTCAGGCCCTCGGCGCCGAGGTGCTCATGCTTTCACGGTTCAAGGATAGCCCGGAACCCGGCATGGCTCAGCCGGGCATGGAAGAAAAGGTGATGCACGCGAGCTTTCGCGTTGGCGATACAACATTGATGGCCTCCGACGGCCAATGTGAAGGGGAAGGAAAGTTTGAAGGTTTTTCCTTGTCGATAACGGTGCCTGATGAAGCTGAGGCTGAGCGGGTGTTCGGGGCATTGTCGGAAAACGGACAGGTCACAATGCCGCTGGAGAAGACGTTCTGGTCGCCGAGGTTCGGCATGTTAACGGATCGCTTTGGCGTTGGCTGGATGGTTTCTGTCGCGCACGACACGGAAGCGTAGCTCGAGCGAGAAAACTCTCCGACGATTACTGTTTTGGGTCACCTCATTAGCGCCGCGGCTTCCGCGCGCCAGCGTTCAGCGTGACCACCGAAGCGTTCGCTGAGTCTCTCCAAGTCGGGTAGGTATTTGGTCGCGAGATATCGATGAGTTTCCGCCGGGATGGGCATTTCTTCTGATGCGCACCGGTTGCTGGTTTTTGCGACATGGGCAATCTCATTGGCGCTGGATTCCACATCGAGGAAGCTGAATATGCTACGCAGCAAATCGTCGGGAGCGCTGAGAACATCATCAAAAAAGCCGATGAACATCTGCTCCGGCGGGAATTGAGACTCCCAGATATTCAGGGTGCGGAGATAGTCACTGCGTAACGCGACACCGGGATGTTCAATGAGTGCGCGAACCTCCGTGGGGTTCGCTATTTCGCGAAAGCGGCCTTCTTTCCATTCAAAGCGAATGTGAGACCAGGTGCGCTCGATTGGATTGCGCAGGAGAAAGATAACTTTCAACGCCGGCATAAGCCGGTGAATCCGCGCAACATCAGCCGAGTCGAGCATGCCATAGGCAGGCGTGATCTCACCGCGCAGACGGTTCCCACCTGGTGTGAAGAGCGAGAGATACCATTGGCCGTCGCGACCGCCCAGATAGTAGCGCCCGTACCAGCGCACTAACGACCAATCTCGCCGGCGGAATGCCCGCGTCAGTTGTGCGCGACAATCGCGGCGAAGCTCGCGATTATGTGGGGCACGGCTAAAGAGCCGGACGAACAGGTTATGGCTCGCTAACAGACTAGTTGAGGGATAAGTCAAGGCTCGGTCGAAGTAGTGCAACTCCTTCAAAGGGGGCATCCAAATCTGTGGATGCGTCCGCAGCATCGACCATAACCAGGTAGTGGCCGCTTTCTGCGCGCCGATGCCGAGGAAGTCAATAGGGTGCGCCGAAGAAGTCGCCAATGTTAATAGCTCTGAATCAAGCCTCGCATATTCGTGGCTAGGTCCCGCGGGTAGTCACAATCAGCTGGCCGTTCTGCACCGAGATCATCTTGAGGCGATGCCACACGTCGTCCGCGTGCTGACGCGATTCGCGGTGGAAACTCTGGTTCAGACTCCGATTAAAAGCGCGCAGGAAATCAGCGTTGAAAAGAATACTGGGAAGGCTTCGGCTGTTAGTCTCGGCTGATTTCAAGTCGAAGTTTAACTCCTCGTCCACATAGCTCAATCCGAACTGCACGTTCCCGTTAAACCAGCGCTCCTTCAGCCGTTCCCAGGAAGTAAAGTTGAGCGGGGTGCTCACCTCCAGGACGATGAGAGAGTTGTCGATTGTGACATGGGCGTGACCGCGCATGCCGCGAAAGGCTGGATCGTGGGCGATAAGGGCGTTGATATCGCCGGAGGTAAATTGGATTGTCGTCTCGACTTTGTTACGGATCGCGCCGCGGAGCGCGTCCATCTTCGCCTCCGCCGCCTGCACTCCTTGGGCCGTGAAGTTGTCCATTGGGACAGCGCGGGGCCGGGTTGTCGTATAAGTTCGAATTGCGTAGTTAAGGCCGAACCAGCCGCAGGCAATCGTCAGAACGGCTAAACACCCCAGCGCAAGGACGAGAGCGAGACAGCCCTTCGCAAAACAGCCGCTGCGCGGCGCCGGCGGCACAGGTGGTTGGATAACGGGCGGGGGATTCACGGCGCTGGAGAAGTAGCGCCAGAGCCGATGCTTGGGAAGGAAATTCGCCGGCGCCGCAGCTCGCCTTCACCCTGCACCAGTTGCAAGTTGTTCAGCAAATTTTCTCTTCTACATTGCCGGGTGAAAGCAAAGGTAATCGTCACGCCCAAAGCGGCCGTGCTCGACCCGCAAGGCGCGGCTGTGCGCGACGCCATGCGCCATCTGGGAATGGAGGAAGTGAAGTCGGTGCGCATCGGCAAATATCTCGAGATTGAGTTGGAAGGGAAGGGCGCTGATACCACCGCGCGCCTGGAAAAAGTGTGCCATGATCTGCTTTCCAATCCGGTGATCGAAGACTATGAGCTACTCGAACAATGAAGGCACTGCGTTACTTCTTTTGTGTAATCTTTCCTCCGCTGGCCGTGCTTCTAACCGGGCGCATCGCCAGCTTCTTCCTCAGCCTGCTCCTCACACTCCTTGGCTGGGTGCCAGGAGTGATTCACGCCTGTTTGGTTGTGAATGACTACCACGAAGAGCAGCGACTCGGCCGCGTCGTTCGCGCATGAAATTCGCCGTCATCCAATTTCCCGGCTCTAATTGCGATCAGGATTGCCTGCGCGCCATTAACTCGCTCCCGGGCCTTTCCGCCGCCTACGTCTGGCATAAGGAAACTTCTCTCGCCGGGTTCGATGCCATCGTGCTCCCGGGCGGCTTTGCATACGGCGATTATCTGCGTTGCGGCGCGATCGCGCGCTTTTCGCCCATCATGGCCGAAGTTATCCGTGCCGCTAAAGATGGACGGCTGGTCATCGGCACCTGCAACGGTTTTCAAGTCCTATGTGAGGCAGGATTGCTGCCGGGCGCGCTCGTGCGCAATCGCGGGCTGCGTTTCGTTTGCGATCTCGTCGCGGTGCGGGTGGAAGTGCCGGACTCGGCGTTCACTCATGGCTGCGCGCAAGGCACAGTGCTCCGTCTGCCCATTGCGCACGGCGAGGGCTGTTATTTTGCCGACGCCGAAACGCGGCGAGAACTCAATGAGAATGGCCAGATTGTCCTTCGCTATTGCGACGAGCACGGGGCCATTACACCGGAGGCTAATCCCAACGGCTCCATCGAAAACATCGGCGGGATATGTAATCGCGCGGGGAATGTCTTCGGTCTGATGCCGCATCCTGACCGTGCCTGTGACGCGCGGCTGGGCAGCAGCGATGGGGCCTGCATCTTTCTCTCCATGGCGCAGACGCTGGCAAAATCACCCGCCCGCGTGGCGGCCTGAAACTGGCCCGGGATCGGGTCTGACGAAAGTCTCCTGGGAGCGGATTAACAGTGTCTTGTAATTTAACACAAGCGTCGCGTTTTTGACACTGCAGACGCATCGCAAGGGTGCGTTTCCCTCGCGTAAGTGGCTGGCACCTCGAATGCTAAACAGCCCGCGAAACAACCTCACAAAGACCATGCTCCTGCAAAAAACCCTCCACATGAGCCACGGCCTGGCAGATTGCAAAGCCCGGCTGGCCAGCATCCATTCCTACCGCCGGCAGTTCGTCATGGTGACCAAGGCGACCGTCACCTCGTCAAAGACAGTGGACTTCTCCTTCCGGGGCCCGCTCGGGTTCGAAGCGCAGACTGTGTTGCTCGCGCTCGATAGCGACTCGCCCGATGAAGTTGTATTCGAGTCTGTCGGCGGCAATATCGACCTCATAGGCATCGTCCGTTTCGATGAAGTGCGTCCGAGCTGTACTGAGGTCTCGCTCGCCGTCCACTACGAGATAAGGAACAAATTTTTCGCATGGCTCGACCGCCGTTTCCGCTTTGTCGATGCCTTCGTCAATTCTGAGTTGCGCAGCATCCGCTCACATTTCGCGGGAATTGCTGCGCCCTATCGCGAGCCGGTGCCGCTGGTGCCGCTGCTCGAGACAGCTACAGCGTAGGGGTCAGAGGAAAAGGGCGCGATTTCGGGACAAATCGCGCCCTTACTCTGTACCGCGTTGGTTGCCGCTCGCAGATCGGAAACTACGCCACCCGCACCGCGTGTCTCTTATCCAAACGCAACGTTTGTCCTGTGCGCAACGTCACCCGCGCTGCGGGATCATTTAGCTTTTCGCCGTCGAGCTGCACGCTCCCTTGCTTGATTAACCGGCTCGCCTCCGTCCGCGACTTCTTCACACCCAGAACGCCAAACGCCGCCACGATTATGCCGACCAGCTCACCTTCTTCCGCGGAGAACAGCGCAAGCTCCGCATGCCCCAGATCTTTCCTGCTAAAGCGGGTCGTCCAATCTGTCTCCGCGCCATCGGCCGCTTCAGGCGAGTGATAAGTAGCGACAATCTCTCGCGCAAGCTGCTTTTTCGCTGCAAGCGGATGCTGCTCGCGCGGCAGCTCGCGCCCGAGCAGCAGTTGGTAATAGCGCGCCATCAATTCATCCGAAATACTCATCAGTTTCCCGAACATCTGCGCCGGCGCATCATTCAGCGCGACATAATTTCCAAGGCTCTTGCTCATCTTCCTCTCTCCATCGAGTCCTTCCAGGATCGGCATGAGCAAGACCACCTGTTGCGGCTGGCCATTGTCCTTTTGCAGCTCGCGCCCGAGCAGAATATTAAAGAGCTGGTCCGTGCCACCGAGCTCCACATCGGCTTTCACCATTACTGAATCCCACGCCTGCATCATCGGATACTGAATTTCGTGTGCATGAATCGGCTGCTCGTTTTTGATGCGGGCGCGGAAGTCTTCGCGCTGGAGTAATTGCTGGAGAGTGACCGCGCTATTGAGCCGAATGACATCTTCAAAGCTAAACTTCGCCAGCCATTCGCTGTTGTAGATGACCTTCGTTCGTCCTTCATCGAGGATCTTGAACGCCTGGTCGCGATAAGTTTGCGCGTTCGCCTGCACTTCTTCGCGCGAAAGCTGCGGCCGCGTCGCTGAGCGCCCGCTCGGATCGCCCACCAGCGCGGTGAAATCGCCGACTATCAAGATGGCCTCGTGACCGAGTTCCTGAAAATCACGCAGCTTGCGCAACAGCAGCGAATGGCCGAGATGAATGTCAGCGCTGGTTGGATCTACCCCCAGCTTGACTCGCAGAGGACGGCCGGCGCGAAGCTTCTCCTCCAACTCCGTTTCACTGATGACTTGCGCTGCGCCACGGATGAGCCGCGCGAACGATTCGGCAGACGAAAAGCTCACGTGCCAGCTAAGAGCAACTCGCGCGCGGAAACAACCTACTTGTTCTTATTTAGCAGCTCACGCACGTCATCGATCGAGAGCGGACGGTCCTGCGCGTGCAGCGCCTTCTGACTCTTGCCGCGTTCCAGGAAGGGACGGCTGCCGGCGTATTGACGTGTGCCGTAGCTGCGGGCCGAATCCCGAGCGTTGGAAACCCCGCGCGCCTCCCGCGTAGCAAAAGTTCGCGTTTGAGGCGGAGAGGGCAGATTTGCATCCCGGGTCGCGAACGCTCGTGATGAATACGAGCGCGCCGTGAACTCGCGCTTGTCGGCGAAGGTTTTGCTTAAGTTTTTGTTCGAGACGTAAAGGGAACGTGTGGATGCTGACTTGGCGGTCACTGCTCCCGCGCCGCTGAACTGCTTGTTCTGCTGCCAGTTCTCCAGCTTTGTATTGGGCTCGAGCAGGCGATCAACCAGCTTCCGCTCCTGTTCCTGGCCGCGCGCCGTCATTGCGAGAAGACAAAACAGGACAATGTGGACCGATCGCATTGCGGTGCAGAGTGCCAAAGCGCCGCCCCATTTGTAAAGCAAAACGCCCCGGCGACATTCCCCGATGGATTTGCTGGCGCGCGATGACCGGTCACTCATGGGCGAAGCGCTGCGGCTGGCCAGAAGAGCGGCCGCGGCCGGCGAAGTTCCGGTCGGCGCGCTTGTTGCGAGAGAAGGCCGCATCATTGGCCGCGGCTATAACCAGGTGGAGATGCTCAAGGACGCTACCGCTCACGCCGAGATACTCGCCATCACTCAGGCCTCGGCCGCAGTCGGCGATTGGCGACTGAACGATTGCGAACTGTTCGTCACCAAAGAACCGTGCCCCATGTGCGCCGGCGCGGCCGTCCACGCCCGGCTCCGGCGTGTCATCTTCGGCTGCGCCGACCCGCGCGGAGGCGCCGCCGGCAGCTTGCTTAACCTTTTGCAGCTATCTTCCCTGAACCACCGCTGCGACATCAGCAGCGGTCTTCTCGCCGAAGAATGCGCCGCGTTACTGCAAGAGTTTTTCCGCGACCGCCGCGCTGATCGTACCTCTGTCGGTTAAAGCGTAACGCTGGCCGTACAAGCGGTCCAAAAGGTTTGGCTGCAGTTCGCCCGGTTTTTAGAAACGAGAAAAGTGTGACCGTTGTGCAAGATCGATCGGGCATGGTGCGAATCACAATCGGCAAACCAACATCTGCGATTATGCAGACAAAAGATACGTTCGCTCGCTCTAAAGCCTTTAGATCGATATAACCCCGGCTTGGCCAGATTAAAAAAACGAAGAGGTTCAGGTAGCTATGAGAGGCCTCGGCTTGCCGCCACCGGAGGTAGTCGTGTTGGACATGAATGTCGCCGAACCAGCGAAAGGGCTACCTCGTCTGCCTGCCGTCTTGACAAACATAACAGGCGACGAAGCGCTCGATCTAGTGCCGCGTGATCACCGCGGTTTCTACCAAGCTCGCCCGTAACTGCGCATTCAATAGGAAGGAGCCATTTACTATGTGCTCACCGTGGGCGATTGACTTCCAAGGGCGCGCGGCACTCGCTTTGCGCAAAAAGCAAAACCGCTTTGGGGCAAGCAACTGCGCGATGTAGGCATGTAGCAAGAATCCGCCCGCTAACGATGCGGAAAAGCATCTGATTGCTCCCAAGCGTGTTAGAAACAGCTTGACGGAATCCGGGGCGCTGTTTTTCATCGCCGGATGCAGAAGTCCGTTGAACGTTCAGTGGCGGGTCAGAACGCCGTTATCTGCTTTCTCTTGCTCGCCAGTTTCAGCAGCGCTGTACGCGCGGCTGATCTTTCCCAGGCTGTGGTGCGGCAGAAGGTCAATGTCGTCACGGTCGCTCCGAGTCTCACAGCGGAAGCGCACCCGGCTGCGCAAGGTTCGGTCGTGCGCAATGAAAACATCGTTCGCACGGGCAACGAATCGCGCGCCGAGCTGGAGTTCACCGACCTGACCCTGGCCCGTCTCGGTTCGAACTCAATCTTCTCCTTCGATGCTCAGGCTCGCGCTCTCTCTTTCACCCGAGGCGCCGTACTTTTTTCCAAGCCGACCAACTCCGGCGCAATCGAGCTTCGCTCCGGCGGAATCACGGCGGCGATCACGGGTTCGACCGGCTTTATCTCAAACGTGCCGATGCATGGAGTGAAAGCGCATGCTTCGGTGCCCGCGGGCGAATCGACCACGATGGTGGGCATGCTCGAAGGCAAGCTGCATGGCGCCGCGCGCTGGCGAGATAAGAGCGGTCGCGAGCAAACCATGAGCTTTCGTCTCGGCGCGGGCGACATGTTGATCGCGCAAGCGGGCCGGCGGCCGATCATCGTGCAATTCGATATTCCGCGATTCCTCGATACTTCGCCGCTGGTGAAGGGGTTCAGCCGGCCATTGCCGAACGCGGCGGAATTGAATCGGGCGGTGGCGAGCTACAACGAGGATGTGCGCCGCGGTTTCGTCCAGACGACGAACGTGAGCGTCTCCAGTCACGTGGCCTGGACGGGATACACTTCACCGACCCGCGGCGCATTTGACGCCAGTGTTGCTGCGCTTGGCCAGCAAAGCGGCAGTAGTAGCGGTGGAAACGGAGGCTTTATTCCTATCGGGAGCACGGGCCTGATTCGAGGCCAGCTGGTGTGGGATACTTCAGCTGATCTTGATCTGTATTTGATGTTGCCGGACCACCAGACTGTCTTCTTCGGAAATCCCTCGGTTACTTTCAACAACGGCAAAGCCACGGCCATTCTCGATCATGACAATCGTGGCGGGATCATCGACGCGCCGCCGTCGCATCGGGTAGAGAACATCGCAGTCAACGGAACCCTGTTGAATGGCACTTACACGTTTTCTGTGAATAGCTTCGCGACCTCGAATACATCGGATGCCTTCACCCTGCGTGTTTTCTACAATGGTCACGTTCAACTACTCACCGGCACGCTCGCGCCCGACCAGACCAGCTCGAGTGTAGTCGTGCAGGTTCCTTCAGGAGGCTAGCGAGCAGGAATTCATGACCCGCTCTATTCTCGGTTACTCGCTTTGCATTGCAGCGCTGGCAGCGTCTTCGCCACTGCGCGGGCAGGAAGAAGCGGCGCGCATCGAAACGCAAGACATTTACAACCGCGACCTGTCTCCGCTCGAACAGACGCCGTCAACCGCGCCGGTGAGTGACACCGAACTGGGCGAGATCAGCCTGGTGCTGCGCCAGCCGCGGCCGAAAATGTTTAGCTTCAGCACGAACCAATCGTTAAACTTCACCAACAACGCATTCCTGGTGCGCGATAACCAGGAGGAAGCCTTTTTCTGGAATGGCCGCGTAGATGCTTCCTTTGTCCCTTATGCGACGCGTGACTTCACGCCGCGGCTCACCTTTGAACAAAACTGGTTCCGTTACGATCACGTCTCGGAGCTCGACTTCGATTCGCAAAGTCTGCTCCTGGATTTGAAGTATGACCTGACGCCAGACGATCGCTGGTTCATCGATGGATCCTATTCGTTCTCGCGTCTCTACTCGCAGCATCCAAGCATTGGCGAGTTCTACAAGTTCGGTCTGCTTAACTTTAGTCTTACCCATGTAGCAAGCCTGCAACAGCTTCCGGTTTTTATTGGTTTGACGGCGGGAGCTTACTGGCGCCAGGGCGAGCCATCGAGCTACGATCGCATCAGTCCTTACCTCAGTGCAGTCGGTATCTATACTCTGGCGCGGAACGTGCAGTTGACTGCTTTTACCAGACCAGAGTTTCAGTTCTACACTAATGACCCGGTGAAATCTTCCCGCAAAGATTTCAATGTTGTTGTCGGCGGCACGTTGAGCTGGACGCCTGTCCAGTATGTGACGGTAGGCGCGACTGCTTCCTATATCGGGAACTTCTCGACCGCGGGCGCGCGAGGCTACAACGTTTTTACACCAAGCGTGATTCTGGCTGCCGCCATCGCTTTTTGAAGAGGAATCCCCGGGCTGGCTGCCTCGCTAGGATTCGAACCTAGACAAAGAGATCCAGAATCTCTGGTGCTACCATTACACCACGAGGCAGTGACGGCTTGACTGAATCTTAGAGTGCGGGACCGGCGTTTTCAACCTGGGGCAACAGACATCAGCGCGAGCCGGCGGTCATAGACCGCCGCTACAGATCGCTGAATGTGGCGGTTACTTCCCTTTTCGCTCGGTGACGTCTCCGGCCTGCTGTTGCGAAGGCAAGACAGGACGCCAAACGGATTACGACGACGGATGCACGGTGGTCGACAGATGAGGTTGCAAAATGATCTCGCTGCCTTCCTGGGCCGCTTCAACCGTGATGGGTTTGCCCATTTGCGCCATTTGCATTCGCGCCTTGTCCACCAACTTGTCAACCATGCTGTCGTCGTGGTTCGGATCGTGATGGAATAGAATGAGCCGTTTCGCGTCGGCTGCGCCGGCCAGGGAGACGACGCTGCTGATCGAGCCATGTCCCCAGCCGATGTGGCTCTGGTATTCCTCGTCGGTGTACTGCGCGTCGAGAATGAGGACATCGGCATCGCGCAAAAACTCGATCAGCTCAGCGCGTTCTTGCGCGGGCGATTTGTACTGGTGACCAGTGTTGCCGGCGCCGCGGTTGCGCAGTTGTTCATCGAGTTGATCGAACGGTTCGTTGTCGGGCATATAGGCGACCGAGCCCGCCGGTGTGAAAATGCGATAGCCCACGCAGACGCCGGGATGATTCAGGAACTTCGCGCGCACCGCCACCCTGCCGATTTGGAAGTCCATATCCCTAAGTTCCTCAATCTCGATCTTACCGGGAAGCTGGGCCATGCTAACGGGAAAAAACGGAGTCTCCATCTGGTCGGCCAGGATCTCACCGAGGCGCGCCCGCGTGCCGTCATAACCAAAAACGCGCAGTTCGTTCTGGCGGCTGTAGGCCGGAAGGAAAAAGGGCAGCCCCTGGATATGGTCCCAGTGGGTGTGGGAAATGAGGAGGGAAAGATTGAGCGGCTCGGAGCCGAACTCGTGCTGAAGGGATTGGCCGAGGAGGCGAATGCCGGAGCCGGCGTCGAGGATAATGATTTCTCCTTCGGCGCGCACTTCGACGCAACTGGTGTTACCGCCATAGCGCACCGTGCCCAGTCCCGGAGTGGGAATGGAACCACGAACGCCCCAGAATTTGATGCGGGTACTGGATGCGCCGGTCACGAGACGGTGATTTTGGCACGGGCGAAAGGCCGCACCAAGAAGTTTTGCGAACTGAGTCGCCGGCTAAAAATTAGCAAACGCTGCCGAGCAGGACGGTAAGAGCAGGGCAAGCAGATGGAAACTAGCGGCGCACGCGACGGCGCAGCCATGAACTGGCCAGGCCGATGGCGCCGAACCCGCAGAGTCCGATTATGGGCAAAAGCGCCGACATTTCAGGAATAGGGACTGCGACACTGCCAATGTTATCAACGGGCGTGCCGGAGAAGGGTCCGGTGTTCTTGGTCGCTTCGGCCGCAAATTGTCCCAGCCGGAGCTGGTCTGTGGTGGATTCGGCGGAAAACAATCCCAGGTTGACCGGACCGACGATTTCGTTGGGCAAGCCGGCGCCGCCGACGTAATGCCAGACCAGATTGTAAATGGTGGGATCGTCTGTGGGCGTGACGCGCGTGGGCGTCTTGCCGATGAGCTGGTAACTGAATGTCCATCCATCTGGTTGATCGTTGGTGCCGGGAATGAAACCGCCGAAATCGTAGATGGTGAAATAGTCGCCGCCGTTAGTGCCCCCTGAAACGGCGTTCTCGTCCTGCGTCAATGTCGCTCGATAGCTCCAGGTGAAGTCCGAGCTGCCCGTCGAGCTCACCGTGTCGAGAGTGGGAATAATATCCGCGCGCGCGCTTATCGCTGCGGCCAGCCCTGCCGCAATCACCGCCAGAATTGATGGTTTCATGTGGTAAAAACGCCAGAGTGTGCGCCGTTCCGCAGGTTGAAGTCAATCGCGATTTTTTCCGACTGGGAAAAGCCGGAGTCGCCGGCTGATGCCCGAAGCGAAACTAGCTGGTTGCCGCCAGTTCGCGCTCTTTCGCTGTCGCTGGTCCAGTCGCGCCCCCATCGAGCAGTCCCGTAAATTCTCGCGCCGCGCGATTTTTCCAGCTGCCTTTATGATAGGCGTACCCGGCAATGAGCGGCAGCGCGATTGTCGCCTCCGCGTAAACCATCTGCTCCGCGCCCTGGTCCACTTTACCCCAGGAGTTCGCTTCCTTGAGCGTCGAGCCGCTCAGTGCTCCGTCGCGCACATCAGCGACGGTGATCTGGACGGCGTACTTGTGCATGCCGACATCGAACCCGAGATAATCGCCCGCCACCACCGTGTCCTGGGCGAAGTTTTTCGGCACGCCACCGCCGATCATGAGGAGCCCGCTTTTCTTTGACTCGATCTTGATCTTGGTCAGCTCGAGGAAATCCTTTGCCGAATCGATGCTGAGATGCCGTTGCGGATTTTTGTATTGATGATGGATCAATCCGAATCCGGCGCTGCAGTCGCTGAAGGCTGGGACAAAGACCGGCACATTTTTCTCGAACGCGGCGAGCACGACCGACTCGCGGTTCCGCGCGTGTTTGCTCAAGTAGCGGCCCATCTCGCGAATGAACTCGCGCGATGAATAAGGCCGCGGCTCGAGTGAATCAGCGATTTCGCCGCAAGTCGCATCGCAGACGCGCAACTGGTCCTCATCGATGTAAGTGTCGTAAATGCGATCGATGGCGAGACGCCGCAGCACATCATCATTCATGAAGATGTCGCCCTTGTAGTGCTTGAACCCGAGCGCCTCGAAAAAATCCTGATCGACGATGATGGCGCCCGTGGAAACAATCGCGTCGACCATGTTGTGACGGACGAGATCCACCAGGACCTGCTTGAGCCCGGCTGAAATGAGCGATCCGGCGAGGCAAAGAATAATGGCGCAGTCTTGCTCACGCAGCATGGCATCGTAGATCTGAGCGGCCCGGCCGAGGTCGCGCGCCGAGAACGCCATCTTCGACATGGCCTCTACCAGCGGAACGACATTGTGTTGTTTGATGTCGATATGCTCAACCACATCGGCGAGCAGTTCAGATTTTTTCATATTTGGAATTTTGTCAGTCCGAACGCAGCAGCAAAGTCAAAGAATCTCGCCGAGGCGTTTTAGGTCACTTTCCCGGGCCCCCGCCCATTTCGCGCCGGATGACCTAACTTGGATACAGCCAATGAATGTAGTCCGCCACTCCTTCTTCGAGCGAGAAGCGCGGCTTGTAGCCAAGGGCAGCGCGGGCGTTGGTCAGGTCAGCCTGGGTGAAGTTTTGATAATGCGTGTGCGGATTATCGATGTAGTGCGGCTCGAGATTGGTCTCGAGGCAGCGATTGAGGATGTAAACCAGTTCATTAAAGGAGCGCGCTTCACCTGAACCGAGATTGTAAATGCCGCTCTCCTTTGCTTCCATCGCGCTCATGGTGCCGGCGACGACATCTTTCACATAAACGAAATCGCGCTTCTGCTCGCCATGTTTGAAAATGCGCGGGCGTTCGCCGCGCTTCATTTGCTGGGAAAGATGAAAGGCCATGCTCGCTGGCACACCCTTATGCGCCTCGCGCGGGCCATAGACGTTGAAGTAACGCAAGCCGATGAGGATCCAATCGCGGTGCTCCTCTCCGCAGCGCGTGGCCAGGTTGTCGAGCATGGCTTTGGAGAAAGCGTAAACGTTGGCCGGCGCCGCGCAGGTCGATTCTCCGCTTGCTTCTGTGGCCGGGCCATAGGTCGAGGCCGACGAAGCGTAGATCACGCGTGTGCGCGTCGGCTGCGCGAATTTCAGCAAGCGCCGGAAGCTCTCGACGTTATCGTGCACCTGCTCGAACTGGTTGTGGTTGGTCGTGTCGGTAATGGATGCGAGATGAAAAATGGCATCGAACTTTTCGTCCCCAAACTGATCGCGCCAGTCCAATTCGGCCAGATTCTGCGCGATGAAATCGCCTCGGTAGCCGGCGAGGTTCTTGAAATCGCCAGAGCGAAAATCGTCGATGACGGTGAGGCGGAAATTGGGGAAGCGCTCCTGCAATTCGAGGACGAGGTTCGACCCGATGAAGCCGGCTCCTCCGGTCACGAGCAGGTTGAGATTGGCGTCAGCGGAAGGCATAATTTGCGCGCAGTGGTGGCATCCGTTCCTTCTCCGTGGAGCAGCCGCGATGCCGAGGAACAGCACACCCGGGGCGCGCGCTTTAAATAAATCTTGAGCGCGGCCATGCAAGCCGATAATGCTTGGGCAGTTCTTTGCGAGTTTTGACCCCGAAAGCGTTCGGGGTTGATCAGTGGATCGGCGCGAGAAATCCGGTGTAAACCCGGAGCAGTTGCGCTGCTGTAACTGGATACGATTTCCCACGGGCCAATCGGCGCATTCGCGCCGGTGAAGGCGGGAAAGAGGATGTGTCCGCAAGTGTTCGGACGCGAAAGCCAGGAGCCAGAATATTCGACCGGTTCACCTCATTCGCGCGCGTGAGTGCGCGCGCGGAAAACTTCTTCGCAAAAAAGAAGAATGAGAGCTGGGCGAGACGGGCTTTGCCGCAAGCTCCACCTCTCAAAATGGAGGATATTGCAGTGCAAAAACGGTCCGTCTTTTGGCTGACATCATTGTTCGTTTGGGAAATTCACACTTCCGCGGCGCAGGAACCCGCACCCCTGGCCGCAGAGTCTTCCGCCGAGTCGGTCGTCGTCACCGCGACACGGGTCGACACGCCGCTCGAGCAATCACCCGCCAGCATCAGTGTGATCGATTCTGCCGAGATTGAGCAAAAACAGGTTGAGCGGGTGGCCGATGCCTTACGCGAGGTGCCGGGACTCTCCGTTGTCCAAACCGGCGCCCCTGGTCAGCTCACTTCCGTTTTCTTGCGGGGCTTGCGCAGCGAGCACACCCAGGTCTTGCTTGATGGAATTCCGATTAATCAAGGGCTGCAAGGCGCATTCAATTTCGCCGATCTCACCGTCGATGACATAGAGCGAATCGAGGTTGTGCGCGGGCCGCAGAGCACACTCTACGGACCGCGCGCGCTGGCCGGCGCGATTCAGCTCTTCACCAGGATTGGCCAGGGCCCGCCGCGATTCAGCGCGAGTATCGAAGGCGGCTCCTACGGCACGTTTCGCGAGGCGTTCCAAAGCGATGGCAAAATCGATCAGTTCGATTATTCCATCGGCGCGAGCCGGCTCGACACCGATAACGCGCGGCCGAACAATGAATATCGCAATACCAGCGCCATCGCCGACATCGGCTGGTCGCCCGGCGAAACACTTCGCCTCGGCACTTTGTTCACCTATTCACTTTCCGACACCGGCAATCCCAACTCCATTTTTAACCCCAAAGCGCTCGACAATTTTCTCACTGAACGCTGGCTCATCGGGCCGCACCTCGACTGGCGCCCGGTGGAATGGTGGCAGCACAAGCTCGTGGCGGAGTACGACCACGAGCGGCAAGTCAACAACCCCAATGACGACGGATTTGTCGGGCCGACGCGCGCGCTCTTTGAACGAATGCAGGTCGATTACCAGACTGACATCCGCGCCAACGCATGGCTGACGGTCACGGCGGGTTTTTTTTACAGCCGCGTGGACGTCGGCCAAGAGCGCCCATTCGTCTCGCAAGAGTTCGGCCCGCAGCCAACGTTTGTGAGCGACCACACCGAGCAGGCCGGCGGTTTTTTCCAACTCACGTTGCGGCCGGTTGCTGATCTGCTTCTCGTTAGCGGAGCGCGCCTCGATCATTTCAACCAATTCGGAAGCGTTGGAACCTGGCGCGAAGCTGGCAGCTATCTTATCAGTAAAACAGACACTACCTTGCACGCGAGTGTTGCGACCGGTTTTTCGCCGCCGAGCAGCCAGGACAAAATTTTTGGCAACAATTTCGCTCTCGAACCTGAGCGGGGACTGGGCTGGGATGCGGGCGTCGAGCAGAGGTTCTTGAACAGGCGTGTGCTTATCGGAGCAACCTACTTTCATAATGACTTATCGAACCTCATCGGCTTTAACGGACAGTTCGCGACGCTGAATCTCGGCGCCGCCCGCACCGAAGGGGTGGAGTGCGAGTTGCGCGCGCGTCCGGTCGAACATTTTGAACTGGTTGCCACCTATACCTATCTCGAAGCAGAGAAGATCGGTGCCGCTGACATTTCACAGCTCCCTGGAGCGCGACTCCCACGGCGTCCGCGCAATGAATGGTATGCCTCGGCCTCCTACCTGTGGTGGAATAGATTGCGCACGACCGTGGCCGTGAAGTATGTCAATGCGCGCGAGGAACTCAATTTCGGTCAGCCGAATTTCGATATCGAAGACTACAACTTCGTGAACTTCGCCGCCGATTACCAAATCAACCGGCATTTTTCTGTATTTGGACGCATAGACAATCTGACTAACGAGCATTATGCGGAGGTATTCGGTTTTCCGGTTTTGGGACGTGCAGCTTACGCCGGCATGCGCCTGTCATTTTGAGCCAGATTCCAATTCTCTCCTGATTACTCTACCCGGTTGAATGGACGCCGGCCCGGGCGTGCTATCTTACCAGCGTGACGCCGATCGAGTATGCGCTAGTCGGAACCGCTTTAGGGACGGCTCTGATGCTGCTGGCTTTTCTGCTGGCGCGCTCCCGTGGAGCGAACGCCCAGTTGATGAGAAAAATCGATTCGCTGGAGAGCGCGCAGGAACGCGGCGAGCGGATATTCCGGGAGGAGTTTGCCCGCGGGCGTGAAGAGGCGAGTCGCGATGCTAAAGCGCAGCGCGATGAGCTGGGCACGACCTTGAAGAACGTGAACGATTCGACATTGAGATCGCTCATGGACATCGGCAGAATGTTGCGCTCGCAACTTGAGCAGGTCACGGCCGAGGCCCGGCGGCTGACGGACAATGTCGAATCGCGGCTGAAGGAATTGCGCGAGGAGAACACGCAACAGATCGAGAAAATGCGCGCGACCGTGGATGAGAAACTGCACAGCACGCTGGAGAAGCGCCTGGGAGAATCGTTCAAGCTGGTGAGCGAGCGACTCGAGCAAGTTCATCATGGACTCGGCGCGATGCAGCAACTGGCCAGCGACGTCGGAGGTCTGCAACGCGTCTTGACCAATGTAAAATCGCGCGGCGGCTGGGGCGAAGTGCAACTCGGCTCGCTCCTGGAGCAGGTGCTCACGCCGGAACAGTTCGCCCGCAATGTGCAGACGCGGGAGGAGACGAGTGAGCGCGTGGATTACGCCATTCGGTTGCCCGGCGACGAGAATGGCGGGCCCGTCTGGCTGCCGATCGACTCAAAATTTCCGGTGGAAGATTATCAGCGCTTGGTGGCGGCGCAGGAAAGCAGCGACCTCGCTGCGACAGAGGGCGCGATGAAGAATCTCGAGATGCAGTTGCGCAAAAGCGCCAAAGATATTTGCGCCAAATACATCAACCCGCCGAAGACGACCGATTTCGCGCTCATGTTTTTGCCGACAGAAGGACTTTATGCGGAAGCCATCCGTCGGGTCGGGCTGGTCGAGCAGGTGCAGCGCGATTGCCGGGTGGTGTTCGCCGGACCGACGACGCTGGCGGCTTTGCTCAACAGCTTGCAAATGGGATTCCGCACTCTCTCCATCCAAAAGCGATCGAGTGAAGTCTGGAATTTGCTCGCCGGCGTGAAGACGGAGTTCGGAAAATTTGGCGACGCGCTTTCCGCGGTGAGAGACAAACTCGAGCAGGCCGCGCGCAAAATGGAAGACGTGGATGTGCGTTCGCGCGCTCTCACGAAAAAACTGCGCGATGTGGAGGAATTGCCGAGCAATCCGCAGCCAGTTTTTCCGGAGCTATTGACGCACGAAGAAGAGGAAGCGGATGAGTCATCCTGAGCGGAGCGAAGCGGAGTCGAAGGATCCCGTGGAGTTACCTTAAAGCTGAATGCTGCGGGATCGCTCGACTTCGCTGGGGATGGTAAGTCGTAAGGCGGGCGCTTCGCCTGCCCCTGGGTAAACGGAGCGGTCGCGCCAAAGCCGTTAACCAGTCGCGCCCGGCACGAGCACGGTTAGGAGCACAAGCACGAGATCAGAGCGCTTCATCCCACTCCTTCTTGTCCTTCAGCATGATTTCGCGCAGCAGGCGAATGGGTGGCATGCCGTGATCGAGTAGTTGGTTGTGGAATTTTTCTAACGAGAACTTGTCGCCTTCCTGGGCTTTGAAGTCATCGCGCAATTTCAGGATCTGGAGTTTGCCCAGAGTGTAATTAAGATAGCCGTAATCGAAGGTGCCGCGCATGGCTTCACTGCGCGCAGGCTTCTCTTCATAATAGCAGTTCTCCATGAAGAACTTCGTCGCGTCGTCGATCGACATGTTCTGCGTATGCATCTTGATCGAGCAGCACAATCTGCACAGACGCAGTAATGATTCGTCAGCCTGGGCCATGCGATACTTGGCCGCGCGTTTTTTCTCCTCCTCGCTGCCCGGCGGTTTCTTGGGCCCGCCGAATCCCTGTTCCAGCATCATCTCTTCGCAGTAATGCGCCCAACCCTCCTCGAAGGCGTAGCTATGAAAGATTTTTTCGATGTTGGTGGCGTTCGAGGCGGCAAGATGCAGGAACTGCACGTAGTGGCCGGGATAGACTTCGTGGATGGAGGTCACATCAGCATCGTATTTGTTAAATGAAGTGAGCCATTCTTCCTTTTGCTGGTTTGTCCAAGTCGGATCGACCGGAGTAACATAGTAGAAAGCTTCGGTCGCCTTTTTCTCGAACGGTCCCGGCGTATCCATGGAAGCGAAGGTTGTGGCGCGATCATATTGCGGCGTTTCTTTCACCCGCGCGCGGACGTTGGAGGGAATGGCCACGATCTTGTGCTCGGTGACATAGCTGCGGATGACATCGAGATCTTTGCCGATAGCTGGAATCAACTGGTCCGCCGTTGGATGTTCCTTTTGGATTTGCTTAAATATCTCGATCGCCGGCCTGTCCGGATCGATGATCTTCGCCGCATCGGTAAATGCCTGTTGCTCGTCTTTGATTAAAGCAAGACCCAGCTCCAGGATCTTCTCTGGTGGCGCATCCACCAGTTCCGTCTCATTCAACCAGCGTTGGAAACGGGCCGCGCCGATGGCGAAATCAGCGCTCGCCTTTGCCAGCTTTTCTTTCTCGAGCCAGGTGGCGAAATCATTCAAGGCCACGGCGGCTTTGCGGTTCGCCTCCAGAAAATTGCCGCGCAGTTCCTGGTCTTTCACTCCTTCGACTGCCGCGACCATCTCGGTGCGCAGGAAATCGGCCGAGCCGCGTGCGATCTCGATGGCGAGCTCGACATAGGGCCGCGGCAGGACGGGATCGAGGTTTGTCTTGCCGGCAATAAGAATATTGGGAATCTGCGCCTCGACCGCGAGCAAGCTGCGGACGCGCTCCTCCAGCGAAGTCCAGTTGCGGGCGACGTAGATGTTGAGATTGGCGCATTGCGCGTAGGTCATCGGGTTGCGCTCGAACTTGTGTAATTCCTGGAACTCGAAGAGCTCGTTCGCGATTGCCGCCTGGAGGATTCGCAGATCAATTCCGGTGCGCGGCCGCAATTTCTCGGGCGAAAACTTGCGTAACCGATCATCAAAGCGCCGAAGCCGCTGAAGCTCGGCATCAATCGCAAGCCGGTTGTAATCGGGGGCGCGTCCATCATATTCGTGCAGGCCAAGCTCAGTGCCCAGAACCGGGCGCGCGTTGAGGTAGCCTTTAATGAATTCCTCAGCCACAGCGTTGAACTCCGCATCCGCGTCCTGAACGGCGCGCGCTGGCGGCAGCATTAAGAGGAGCGGAAGGACCCAAAGAAGATGTTTCATCATTTGGCCGGCGCGGACGTTAGCTCGACCGTTTGTCCGTTGCCAAAAAATTCGCGCTGAACGACACTGGATGCCGGAAATGAAGAGACGATTTGTTTTCTCGGTTATCGCCCTGCTCGTGGCGATCAATGGCCTGCTGGTGGCGCGCGCTTTTACTTTGCATGCCGCCGACGCCGATAACGACAACGGCTACGCGCAGATCGCGGTTTTCGCCAAGGCCATGCAGTTATTGCGGCAGGATTACGTGGATGGAAACAAGACCAGCTATCACGATCTCGTTTACGCCGCCATGAAAGGCATGCTGGCCTCGCTCGATCCGCATAGCCAGTTCATGGAGCCGGATGATTTTCGCGACATGCAGGATGACACCCGCAGCCGCTTCAACGGGCTCGGCATCGAAGTGTCGATGAAGAACGGCGTGCTCACGGTGGTAACGCCGATGGAGGACACTCCGGCAGCGAAGGCGGGAATTCTGGCGGGCGATCAAATTCTCAAGATCAACGGTTCACCGACAGAGAAGCTCGATCTGCAACAAGCAGTGAATCTCCTTCGCGGAAAGCCTGGACAGAGAGCGACGCTGACGGTGCTGCGGCCATCGACAAAAGAGTTGAAGGATTACGCGCTCGAACGTGCGGAGGTGAAGGTGCAAAGCGTGAAAGCGGCGCATTTGCTCGATCACGAGCTGACCGGCCCGTTTAAGGTCGGCTACGTGCGCATCGTGCAATTCAACGAGCCAACGCCGGAGGAGCTCGGCAAGGCGTTGGACGAATTGCAGAAGCAGGGCATGCAGGCGCTGGTGCTCGATCTGCGAAATAATCCCGGCGGCTTGCTCAACAGCGCGGTCGATGTTTGCGGTCAGTTTTTGCCGCCGAACACAACAGTCGTGTCCACGCAGGGGCGGATCGCTTCGCAGGAACGCGAGTATGCCACTTCCGGTGTGGCCAAAGAGCGGCCGGCCTTTCCACTGGCGGTGCTGGTGAACGAAGGCAGCGCAAGTGGCGCTGAGATTGTGTCGGGAGCCTTGAAGGATTTGAAACGCGCCATTCTCGTGGGTGAAACCACTTTCGGTAAAGGCTCGGTGCAAAATGTTTTGCAGTTGCCCGATGGCTCGGCCCTGCGTTTCACCACCGCGAAATATTACACTCCGAGCAAGCAAGTGATCCATGGTAATGGCGTGACTCCGAACATTGCGGTGCCGATGGCTCCGGAGCAGGAGAGAGCGCTCTTTGCCTCGCGCAGCAGCGACACCAAGGCCGAAGATGAGAAGACGCAAATTCGCACGCGTGATCCGCAAATGCTCCGCGCCATCGATGCGCTCAGAGGTGTCATGATTTATGCCCAGCAAACCGCTCGGCGGGCTGAGCCGGTGAAGCAGTAAGCTCTGGCATCCCGAGCCGGAGCCGAGGGATCCCGACGAGGTTACCTTTGAGTTTGCAGCAAAGAATGCCTCGACTGCGCTCGCCATGACCATATTGGCGATCGAAACATCGTGCGACGAAACGGCGGTGGCGATTTTGCGCCGAGGCGAGCACGGTTCGGAATTGCTCGCCAGCGAAGTGGCCTCGCAGATTCCCGAACATGAAAAATTCGGAGGAATCGTTCCCGAGGTCGCGGCGCGCAATCACCTGGTCGTCCTGCCTTGCGTGATCGAGCGCAGTCTCGCTCTGGCGAAAATTAACATCCAAGATGTAGATGCTTTCGCGGGCACGATTGGACCAGGCCTGGCCAGCTCGCTGCTGGTCGGAAGCTCCGCAGCGAAATCATTAGCCATCGGCAGCGGCAAACCTTTTTTCGCCATCAATCATCTTGAAGGTCATTTGCTTTCGCCGTTTTTTTGCCGCGAGCGGATAGAGCCGAACGTCGCGCTCGTGGTTAGCGGCGGGCACACGCTGCTCGTGAATGTCGGCGGGGTCGGCCAATACGAAATTCTTGGCCAGACCCTCGATGATGCCGCGGGCGAAGCATTCGACAAAGTCGCGAAGTTGCTCGGGCTCGGTTACCCCGGAGGGCCGGAAGTCGAGCGGCGCGCGGCTTCAGGCGATGCCGCGCGTTTCGATTTGCCGCGCAGCATGCTCGATTCTAGCGACCTCAACTTCAGCTTTAGCGGCTTGAAAACAGCGGTCCGGTATTTGTTGCCTCAGATCGCGCACCCATCCGACATGATCCCGGGTGCAATTGAAGGATCGCGTGGACCTCACCTTCAAGGTAGCGCGGCGGGATCCCTCGACATCGCTCGAGACGACGTTGATGACCTTTGCGCTTCATTCCAAGAAGCGGTCATTGATGTCTTGCGCGAGAAAAGTCTGCGAGCGGTGCGGCAAACAAACTCGCGCGTCCTGACCTTAAGCGGAGGAGTAAGCTGTAATCAGGCGCTGCGGAAAAATCTGCAAGCAGCGTGCGAGAGCGCCAGTGTCGAGTTCCTCGTCGCGCAGCCGTGGCTGTGCACGGACAACGCGGCGATGATCGCTTGGGCGGCAGCGCTTCGCTTCGAGAAGGGAATGCTCTCGCGGCTGGATGAGGAAATAGATCCAAATCTGGCGCTGGCGAGTGACTTCGCCGTTGCCAATCGCAAAAATCAGTACTCGCGGGCGAGAAGGTAATTGGCGATCTGCCGCAGCGGCTCAGCTTCTGACCCGAAGATCGAGAGTGCGCGTTGGGCCGAAGCCGTGAGCCGGCGTGCTTCGGCGCGCGACGCATCCAAGCCGATCACGGCAGGATAAGTGGCCTTTTGCGCAGCAGCGTCTTTGCCCGCGCTCTTTCCCAGCTTCTCGCTGGTCTGGGTGACATCGAGAATGTCGTCGATGACCTGGAAAGCGAGACCGAGGGCGCGACCGAATCTGCTTATGGCTCGCAGCAGTTTCGCGTTGGCATTCGCACTCATGGCGCCGAGACGCACTGCGCTCGTGATCATCGCCGCGGTTTTGTTTTCATGAATGTAGCGAAGCTGCTCGCGCGAGATGCGTTTCCCTTCCGCTTCCAAATCGGCAACCTGACCGCCGATCAGTTTGCGACTGCCAGCGGCAACGGCGATCTCATGCAGAATGTGGCCGATTGAATAACGCGCTGTCGGTTTTGTCCGAGCGGCGATCTCAAAGGCGAAGGTGAGGAGCGCGTCTCCGGCGAGAATGGCGATGCCGTCGCCGAAGACTTTGTGGCACGTGGCGCGACCGCGGCGGAAATCATCATCATCCATGCTCGGTAAATCGTCGTGCACGAGCGAGTAGGTGTGGATGCATTCCATGGCGCAGGCGAGCGGGAGCGCGGCGGCTGATTTTCCGCCGCAGGCTTCAGCGGCAGCGAGGCAAAGAATGGGCCGGAGCCGTTTGCCGCCGGCAAAAAGCGAGTAGCGCATGGCCTTGTGAATAGTCGCGGGCGCGACATTCTCTCGAGGCAAAAAGCGCTCAAGCGCGCGATCGACAGAACGGCGGCGGCGAGCGAGGTAAGCTTTCAAATTCATGCGCGCACAAAGGTGACGCTGAACCGTGGTGGCAGCTTGCTCAAGTGCAGAGGCGTTTCAGACAAAATGGGGGGGAGGGGAATAAAGAATTTGCAGGCCAGAAAAAAACAGCAGTAATCAGATGTTCCCGCTGATTTTGTTTCAGTTCTCTCGCGTCTTCTGCCGTCCGAATTAAAGGTTCTCGGTCGATTCGGTGAACTCAGCCGGTTTCACGCGCATGGCGAGGAAGGCGCCTCCGAGAAGAACGGCAGCGCTAAGAAGTTGGGCAAAGCTGAGCCGCTCGCCGAAGATGAGGGCTGAGAAAACGAGTGCGCCCAAAGGAGAAAGCAGCTGGAGGGTTTGGGCGAGGGCGACACCGAGTTCCTGAATGGCTACGTAGTAGAGGACATGCGCCAGGGTGATGCAAAGAACAGCGGAGATCGCGAGGATGAGATTCACGGTCCAGCCGGCGTGAAGCGGTGTGGCGATGTTGCCGAAGGCGCAGGTGAGCGGGAGAAGCAGGGCCGAGGTGATGAAACTAACGAGTCCAAAGCTGCGGACAGGGCCGAGTCTGGCGGCGGGCCGTTTCACCAATGTGCCGTAAAGCGCCCAGCAAAACGTGGAACTAAAGGCGATAAGCATTCCGCGCAGGGCAACGTGAGCCATGTTCGTGCCGGGCTGGAACCAGAAAACGCCGACCGCGCCCATCAAGCCAAGGATTGTGCCGAGCTGAAATTGCCACTGGCGCAAAACGCGTCGTTCTTCGGGAAAAAAGATGAGCGCGAGGAGCGCGGTCACGATTACGGAGGAGCGAGCGAAAATGGCATAGACGCCTGGACCGATGTAGAAGAGAGCGACGGTCTGGGTGACTTGATGCACAACATTTGGCAGCGCCGGGATGAGGCAGAGGCCAAATGCGCGCCAGCCGAGCACGCGGCGGCCGGCGCGATTGCGCAGCGCGACGAACGGCGCAATGGCGAGACAGGCGACGCTGTAGCGGTAAAAATTTTGTGCCCAGACATCGTAATAGCGCAGCAGATAATATTGGAAGAGGGAGGGGACCGACCAAATCAGGACCGTGGCAAAGACCGCGAGATAACCGCGCGAAAGCTGGCGGGAAGTTGCGACAGCGCGCGGCATTTGCATTTTACGTGGGATTTTTCTCGCTTAGCAGCGCTTCATCGCGCAGTAAATGGTCGCGGAGGAGAAGAGATGAGCATTTTAAAACATCAAGCAATAAGAGCGGCGGCAGTGGCATTGGCCTGTGTGACGCTGAACGCGCAGGCGAAATCGGCAGCCGGAACTTCGGCCACTCACGTGAACAAGGGCGTGGAGCTAGCTCAGCAAAAGCAATACGATCAGGCCATCGCTGAGTTCAACGCCGCGATTGCGGCCGACGCCAAGAATGTGCGCGCCTACAATGACCGGGGCACCGTCTATCGCGCGCAGCAGAAATTGCCCGAGGCCCTGGCTGATTTCGCCAAGGCCATCGAGATCGCACCGACTGATCCGACCGGTTACTTCGAACGCGGGCAGACGCTGATGATGCAGAAGCAATTTTCTGACGCGCTCGCCGACCTCAACAAGGCGGTCGAGCTCAAGCCTGATGACATCAATGCCGTTCGAATGCGTGGCTTTGCCGAAATCGGGATGGCCGATTGGGACAAGGCGGTAGCAGATTTTACCGCCGTCATTCAGGCCCAGCCTAACGACGCGCAGGCCTACGAGCGCCGCGGATTCGCATTGCGCAGCCAGAAAAAGTACCAGGAAGCCATCGCCGACTATAGCAAGAGCCTCGAGATCAAACCGGACCCGGAGGTGTACGCAAAGCGCGGCTACACTTACGTCACTTACTTGCAGGATTACGAAAAGGGGATCGCTGATTATGAGCAGACGCTCAAAATTAATCCGAACGATTACGATACTCAGCAGCGCTTGCAGTATGCGCGTAGTGTTCTGGCCGCGAAAAACGCGCCGCCCCCGCCATCAGCAACGCCTGCTCCGGCGCCCGGACTGCTCACGCCGCTTAATATCGGCATTGGACTGGTGGCGCTGCTCATTCTGGTGGGGATAATCGTGGTGGTGGCGCGGCGTCGCGGCGGAGAGGACGTGCCGCCAGCGAGCGGAAGAATTCACTGAACTGAAGGGCGCTGGCTGCCGCTCTCCTCAACGGCAGAGTGAGCGCGTGGTACATCTCCGCGGCTGCGGAATCAAGGAGCTCGTTTTCCAGCCGCGAAAATAAACGTGAAACGCCGCCTGCGACAGGTACTGGTTCCTCCACATGCGCACGGGAACATTTCTACCGCGGCCTGAATATCCCCGGCCGGAGCGCCAGCGCGCATTCCTCCAGGGTGTCGATTGGTTAAACCTGAACGGGGCCTGGGAATTCCGCTTCGATCCTGAGCGCGCAGGTCGCGAGCGGCGCTGGTTCGAGCCGGGCGAGGAGCGCTGGCCGGACCAGATCATCGTGCCCTTCTGCTGGGAATCGTTAGCCGCCTGGGGCGAAGCGGACGCGGCCGGCAACGACCACTACTACTCGACTCGCGTTTACCGCAACCCGCTGGAGGTCACGCGCGAAAACTACCGCGCCGCGGCGCGCTTCGAAGTTGGCTGGTACCGGCGCGCGATCAGAATCCCCTCAAACGATGCCTGGTTGGACAAACGCATCATTCTCACGGTGGGCGCAGCGGATTTCTTCACTCAGGCCTGGTGCAACGGGAAGGAACTGGGCAGCCACGAAGGCGGGTTCACGCCCTTCGAGTTCGATCTGACCGAAGCGCTGAGCCGCGATGCCGAAGGGCAGCTTGTGGGCACGCTCGTCTTGCGAGTGGAAGATCCGATGGAAAATTCCGAACAGCCAGTGGGCAAACAATGGGGCTGGTACAGCAGCGCGAGTGGCATCTGGCAAACGGTGTTTGTCGAGCCGCGGCCGCCGCATTTCATCGAGCGCTTCGAGATTACGAGCGATCTGACGAACTCGAGCGCGCATTTTAAGATTTTCGCAAACGGCGGATCGGAGGTTTCGATCGTGGTGACGAGCCCGCTGGGGGAGCGCTTCAGCGAGCGCCCGCCCGTTTGTGACGGCGTCGCGCGTTCGTCGGTTGGGCTTGGCAGCCCCATGCTGTGGGACACGATTACCCCACACCTTTATACCGTGAAGCTGACGCTCGAGGGCAGCGCACTCTCCGACGTGGTGTGGAGTTATTTCGGCATGCGCTCTCTGGCGGCGGCGAGCGCAGAAGCTTCGACAGCGCCTGGCAGTTTGCATCTAAATGGCGAACCGATTTACCTGCGCGGGGCGCTTTATCAATCGTACCATCCGGCTGGAGTTTACACCGCGAGTGACGCGCAAACGCTGCGCGACGACATTGCTTTCGCTAAACGTGCCGGCTTCGACCTATTGCGCGTGCACATCAAAATCGACGATCCATTGCTTCTCCACTATGCGGACACAATGGGCATTCTGCTGATGTGCGATTTTCCAAACTTCGGCGAAGGCGGGGACACCGAGACCGGCCGGCATCGCTATGAAGAGACCATGCGGCAGGCCATTGCGCGCGACTTCAATCATCCATCCATCGTGGCTTGGTGTCTCTTTAACGAGACGTGGGGCTTCGGCGGCCAGGCGGCTTTTGTCAAGCTGATCAATCCTTCGCACGAAGGCGCGGTTTTCGAAACTGGTGAGGGCAAGAAGTTGAGCAACGAAAGCGCGTACGAATGGATCCAGGCCATGTGGCGCCTGGCAAAATCACTCGATCCGACGCGGCTGGTGGAAGACATGAGCGTGGTCGCATGGGAGCACTTGCAATATTACGGGCACGGCGAGACGGACGTGAACTCGTGGCATTTCTACACCGCCGATTATGAGACGGCGCGGCGCTGGATACGGGACGTGGTGGAGAAGACGTATGCCGGCTCGTCCTTCAATTATGTGCCGGGATTCCAGCAGGGGCGGCAGCCGCTCATCGCCAGTGAATATGGGGGCGTGGCCGCGCTCGACGGCGACATCGACACAAGCTGGAGCTTCAAGTTCTTGACTAACGAGCTGCGACTCCACGGTCAGCTCTCCGCCTATATCTACACTGAGCTGCACGACGTGGAATGGGAGCGCAACGGCTTTCTCAACTACGATCGCACGCGCAAGAGTTTTGGTTACGACCCCGCAATCGTTAACAATGGTGACGTCCTGCCCATCGACGCTCCACCGATCCGGCGTTGCGCGCCGGGCGAAGAAGTGACGGTGCACATTTTTTCCTCTCATTTCTCGCGTGTGCGCAAGAGCGAGGTGAGCTTGCATTGGCGCTTTTCCGGAATCGATTCGCTGGGGTGGAGGCACGATAATATTGCCAGCGGAGTCGAGCCGATTTCCTTCGAGCACCTCCGTCTCGAGCTGGCGAAGCAGCTCACCATGCGCATGCCGCAGCAGACAATGCTTTGCACTTTGTGGGTGCGCGCGTTTGCCCGTGACGGCAATCTTGTGGCCGCGAATTACATCCAATTCTTCGTCGATGGCGGATGTCCTGACTGGCAGCAGTTGAATCTTCGCACTGTGTTGCGATTGCCCGCCCATAGCTGGAATACGGCGGAATGGAGCGGTGCGCTTTGCACGCGCGAGGAGGCGGCGGCGTCCGGCGCGGCGCACGGCGAGGGTCGTGGATTTTTCGAATTCAGGTTCCCGGTGGGCCGCCAGCAGCTGCGCAATTGCTGGCGCATCACTGTGTTGTGCGAAGCGTCCGCCTTTCGCCCGGATACTCCGCAAACGGATCGCTTCGCCCAGGCAACGACACTGCGCCTCTTACTTAACGGAGTGCCAGTTTATCGCAGCATTTTGCCGAACCACCCGCATGACGCGCGGGGCGCGCTCAGCTACCTGCACGGCGGCCGCGGCGCCTACGGGTATCTTTGTCACGCCACCATCGAGGGCGATCTGCTGCATGAAGTACTACAGCAGATTCGCGGCGAACATCTGCGCTTGCGCTGCCTTGTTCCGCGGGAGCAAAAGCCCCATGGCGGTCTAACGATCTACAGCTACAACGCCGGCCGTTATCCCATCCCGCCGACGCTGCTCATCGAGTAACGTCGTGAAGGGCGAGAAAAATGCAGCATCGGCCTGCGCGCCCGGCCGCGTTGAGCTGCTCGGTAATCACACCGATTACAATGAAGGCGTCGTCCTTGGCGCAGCCATCGATCGCGCTATCCGGGCCACGGGGCGGAGACGCGATGATGAATCGATACGGATTTGCTCCGGCCAGTTTGGCCAGGTGCAGGTCTCGCTTTCCGAATTGAGTCCGTTAAAGGAACATCGTTGGGCCAACTATGTGCTGGGCGTGGCCCGCGAATTGATCGAAATGGAAACGCCGGTTGCCGGATTCGAAATGGAGCTGAGCGGCGATCTGCCCATTGGCGCCGGATTGTCCAGCTCGGCGGCGTTGGAATTGGCGACGGCGCTCTTTCTACTCAAGATTTTTCCGCGCGAAATTCCGCCGCTGGAGATCGCCAAAGCTTGTCAACGCGCCGAGCATCGCTTCGCCGGAGTGCGCTCAGGTTTACTTGATCAGGTCATCTCGCTTTTCGGGCAAGCGGATCACGCTGTTTTTTTTGATTGCCGCACCGAAGAAATCCGCGCAGTACCGTTTCCACCGGAACTGGCGCTCATCATTGCGGAATCGGGAAAGAAGCGATCTCTGGCCCGGGGCGAGTACAATCTGCGAAGAGAGCAGACGCACGCCGCCGCGCGGGCGCTCGGCGTCGGTTCTTTGCGCGACGTCAGCCCGACAGTGATCGCAGAACGCTCTGATCTACCCAACCTGCTTCGCCGGCGCGCGCTCCATATCGCCGGTGAAAACGAGCGCGTCTGGCGCGCGGTGGAACTCCTTCAGGCCGGCGATGGACCTGAGTTTGGCAAACTTATGAATGCATCGCACGAAAGCTCGCGTCACAATTTCGAGAACAGCACACCGGAGCTCGACCTGCTCGTCTCCATGGCGCAGCAAGTTCCCGGCGTGCTCGGCGCGCGCCTTACTGGCGCTGGCTTTGGCGGCGCGACCGTGACTTTATGCCAGCGCGCGCGGGGCGAAGAAATCGCAGCTGAACTCGCTCAGCATTACAGTGCGAGAAGCGGAATCGAGCCGCGCGTTTTCGTCTGCCAGATTGCTGATGGCGCGCATTGATTTTGATTCGCTGCCACTTCCTTAAAGCTCTGTCTCGTGCTAGGTAAAACACCTAGCGGCGCGTTCGGCACAACGTCACGGCCAGAGCTGGCGCCGGCCGCGAAATCTCCCCGCATACTATGGAAAAAGCGACCACGAAACCTGAAAGCACGGCCCGGACGAAGCAATTGCTCGACCAACGGAATTACTCCTTCCCGATTATCGTTCATTCTCATCTCGCCTGGGACTGGGTCTGGCAGCGGCCGCAACAATTCTTTTCCCGGCTCTCGCAAACACATCGCGTTCTGTTCATCGAATCTCCGGTGCCGGACCAAAGCGCACGGAAAACGGAAGTGTCCATGCGCGAGATCGCCGACTATCCCAACATCGTAGTCTTACAGATGAAAATTCCGGCCGCGCACTGGCACGACATCGCGTGGGTGGATAAGGAGCGACGAAGAGTTGTGCAATCATTTCTCGCCGGACCATTAGGCGACCTTTTCGCCGGGCCGGTGCAGTGGTTCTATGATCCGATGGCTGTCACGGCTTTTGCCGGGCATCTTGATGAGCGCGTCATTGTTTACGATTGCATGGATGAGCTTTCGCTCTTCCGCGGCGCGCCGGCGGAGCTGGTGCGACGCGAGCGTGAGCTGCTGGCGCTGGCGGATGTTGTTTTTGCCGGCGGTCCGAAGATCTGGAAAGCAAAACGGCTGCTTAATCAAAACTGTTTCATGTTCGGCGGCGGCGTCGATGAAAAACATTTTGGCCGTGCGCGCGATCCACGCCTGGCGCTGCCCAGTGATGTCGCTGACCTGCGGCATCCGATCCTGGGTTACATCGGGGTGGTTGATGAGCGAATCGACTACGAGCTCCTCGCCCAGTTGGCGGATGGAGTTGAAGGCAGCGTTTTAATGATCGGACCGTGGGCAAAAGTTGATCCTGCGTCTTTTCCGCAACGGTCCAACCTGCATTGGATGGGAGCGCGCAATTACGCCGAGCTTCCTGCTTACGTGAAGGCTTTCGATGTTTGTCTCATGCCCTTCGCCGCGAATGAAGCCACCAGGTTCATCAATCCGGCAAAAGCTCGCGAGTACATGGCGGCGGCGAAACCAATTGTCTCGACGCCTATCGAAGACCTCGTATTGCAGTTCAGCAAAATAGTCACAATCGCGAGCCATCCCGCGGAATTTATCCAAGCGTGCAAACGTCTGGCGCGGCGTCCTTCTCGGGTCCGGATTGAGCGCGGCCTTGCCTTGGCGCGTCGCGAATCGTGGGAATCCATCGTGGCGCAACTCGAACAGCACATCGCAGACGCGCTCAGTAGTAAGCGTGCTCTTAGCATCGACGCGGCATGAGAGCCGCGTACGATTACCTCATTGTCGGAGCCGGTTTCGCCGGCAGTGTCGTCGCCGAGCGGCTCGCGGCCGGGCTGGGCAAATCCGTCCTGCTTTGCGACAGGCGCAAGCACATTGGCGGCAACGCCTACGATCA
>JBKPQR010000018.1:0-57651 GCA_046734175.1 Verrucomicrobiota bacterium
ATCGATCGGAGAGCCGCTTGGAGACGTAAAATTTCCCCCGGAGACTCACTGCGTTCCCCTGACGCTGTTGAGTTGCCACCCTTAGCATCAACAAATTATGTCAGAACGGGCAGAGCGCATTCATTTCGGAACGATCAAGGAAGGCATCGAGCCGCCGAATCTCATCGAGGTGCAGTTGAACTCCTACGTCGAGTTCCTGCAAAAAGATGTGCCGATTGCCAAGCGCAAGAACCACGGCTTGCAGGCGGTCTTCAGAGAGGTGTTTCCGATCCAGAGCTACGATGAAAAGGCGACGCTCGACTTCAGCCATTACGAGATCGGCGAGCCGAAGCTGACCGCGCTAGAGGCGCAGCGGGAGGGTCAGACCTACAGCGCGCCGCTGCACGTCACCTTCCAGCTACGGGAAGAGAAAGCCACCAAAGAGGAGAAGGTTTACATGGGCGAAATCCCGCTCATGACTCCGCAGGGCACGTTTGTCATCAATGGCGCTGAGCGCGTCGTCGTTTCGCAGCTGCATCGTTCGCCCGGTATTGCCTTTGAGTCATCGGTCCACCTCAACGGCAAGGTGCTCTACAGTTTCCGCATCATTCCCGATCGCGGCTCGTGGATTGAAGTGCAATTCGATACCGCCGATCTGCTTTACATTTATCTGGACCGGCGCAAACGGCGGCGGAAATTCCTCGCCACCACTTTTCTGCGGGCCCTCGGTTACGGGCCGGACGAGGAAGTGATCAAGCTTTTCTATAACATCGAGACGCTGAAGCTGAGCGAGAAACTCGATGAAGAAATGCTCGCGACCAAAGTGCTCACGGCGGAAGTGCGCGACGGTGAGGTGACGGTAGCGCGCGCATTTGAGCCGCTCACTCTTGCGACCGTGCGCCAGATCATGGCGCTCACCAAGGAAGTGCAAGTCATCGATATTTCGCAGGACGACACTGTGGTGAAGGCGCTGAAGAAAGATCCGGCGCACGACCAGGAAGAAGCGCTCAAAGACATCTACCGGCGTCTGCGCCCCGGCGATCCTCCCACGGTGGCAAACGCGCGCGCCTTGCTGAAGCGGCTCTTTTTCGATCCGAAGAAGTACGATCTTGGTCGCGTTGGTCGTTACAAGATCAACCAAAAGCTCGGCATCGACGTCGATTTGGGCGAGCGCATCCTGACGGACAAAGATTTCATCGCCGCGATCAAGTATCTCATCAGCCTGCGGCGCGGCGAAGGCACGCTTGATGACATCGATCATCTGGGTAGCCGGCGTGTCCGCACCGTTGGCGAATTGTTAGCAAATCAATGCCGCGTCGGTCTCGCCCGCACCGAGCGCCTTGTCAAAGAGCGCATGACATTGTTCGACATCAACATCGATGGCATGACGCCGCAAAAGCTCATCAACCCAAAAGCACTCAGCGCGGTCATTCGCGATTTCTTCGGCCGCTCCCAGTTGTCGCAGTTTATGGATCAGACGAATCCGCTGGCCGAGCTTACGCACAAGCGCCGCCTGTCGGCGCTCGGGCCGGGAGGTCTGTCGCGCGATCGCGCCGGATTCGAAGTGCGCGACGTGCATCCGTCGCATTACGGGCGTATCTGCCCGATCGAGACACCGGAAGGTCCGAACATCGGTCTCATCAGCTCGATGTCGACCTTCGCGCGAATCAACGAGTTCGGGTTTATCGAAACGCCTTACCGCAAAGTGGTCAATGGCCGCGTTACAGATGAAGTGGATTACCTGACCGGTGATCGGGAAGAAGCTTATCTCGTGGCCCAGGCCAATGCTCCGATTGACGGCCGCGGGCATTTCACCGGCGAAAAAGTTTCAGTGCGTTACCGCGGCGATTTTTTGGAAGTGGAGCCTTCGAAAGTTCATTACATGGACGTGTCGCCGAAGCAGCTGGTCTCGGTTGCAGCCGGGCTCATTCCATTTCTCGAACATGACGACGCCAACCGCGCTCTCATGGGCTCCAACATGCAACGCCAGGGCGTGCCGCTCATCGTTTCCGAATCGCCGCTCGTCGGCACCGGGCTCGAAGGCAAAGTAGCGCGTGATTCGCATGCCGTGCTGATCGCGAAAGAGAGCGGCAAAGTGGCCTCCGTCACTGCCGACCAGATCGTCGTTACCAAGGACGGTCACATGCCCGAAGGCCGAAAGAAGCTCAAGACTGACGCCGAAGCGGGCATTCACATTTATGAGCTGCGCAAATTCATGCGCTCAAATGCCGGCACCTGCGTCAACCAGAAGCCAATCGTGAAGAAAGGGCAGCACGTGAAGAAAGGCCAGATCATTGCCGACGGGCCGAATACCGACCAGGGCGAGCTGGCGCTGGGCCGCAATGTCCTGGTCGCCTTCATGCCGTGGAACGGTTACAACTTCGAGGACGCCATCATGATCTCGGAAAAGGTGGTGAAGGAAGACATCTATACTTCCATTCACATCGACGAGTTCGAGATCGGCGCGCGCGACACCAAGCTCGGCCCCGAGGAAATCACGCGCGACATTCCCAACGTCAGTGAAGAAGCTTTGCGCAACCTGGGCCCAGACGGGGTGGTGCGGGTCGGCGCCGAAGTAAAGCCGGGCGATATTCTCGTCGGCAAAATCACTCCGAAATCGGAGACGGAACTGGCCCCGGAAGAGCGATTGCTACGCGCGATTTTCGGCGAGAAAGCCGCCGACGTGAAGGACACTTCGCTCACGGTTCCATCCGGCACTTACGGGATTGTGATGGACGTGAAGGTGTCGTCGCGCCGCGAAGTTTCGCGCGAGAAGCTGACCCCGACGGAGACAAAGCGGCAGCTCAAGGCCATCACCGAAGATCATCGCAAGAAGAAAGAAGAACTGATTGAGCAGCTAACCGATTCATTATCTAACATTCTTCTGGGCGAGAAGATTCCACTCGATGTGGTGAATGCGGAGACAGGTGAGATCATCATTCCGGCCAACCGCAAGATTACCAAGACGCTGCTGCGCAAGCTGGCGAACGTGCACGATCATATCGAGATCGATCCTTCGCCGATTCGAAACAAGATTCGCGAGATCATCGCTTCCTACGAACACAAGTTTGCCGAGCTCGAGCTGGAGCGTGAGCGCGCACTTGACCGGGTCGAGAGCGGCGATGACATCGATCCGGGTATCATCAAGCAAGTCAAGGTGTACATCGCCAGTAAACGCAAGCTGTCAGTTGGCGATAAGATGGCCGGGCGCCATGGAAACAAGGGCGTCGTGGCCCGCATCGTGCCCGAAGAAGACATGCCGTTCCTTGCCGATGGGACGCCAGTCGAGATCGTCCTAAATCCACTTGGGGTGCCGAGTCGAATGAACGTCGGCCAGGTGCTGGAGACCCACCTCGGCGTAGCGGCCAAGGCGCTGGGTTTTAAAGTCGCTACTCCAGTCTTTGATGGTATCGCGGAGTCGAAGATTCGTGACTACTTGAAAGACGCAAAGAAGGTTGATGGATTTACCTGGGTGCAGGAGAACGGCAAAGCGCGACTATTCGACGGACGCACTGGAGACGCTTTCGACCAGGAAGTGGTCGTCGGCTACATCTATATGATGAAGCTCGGGCACCTGGTGGCGGATAAGATTCACGCCCGCGCCGTTGGACCTTATTCGCTTGTCACGCAGCAGCCGCTTGGCGGAAAGGCCCAATATGGCGGTCAACGCTTCGGCGAGATGGAAGTCTGGGCGCTGGAAGCTTATGGCGCGGCTTATACCTTGCAGGAACTACTCACGGTCAAGTCCGATGACGTGCAGGGTCGCACCCGTATCTACGAGTCAATAGTCAAAGGCGATAACTCGCTGGAAGCGGGCACGCCGGAATCTTTCAATGTGCTGATCAAAGAAATGCAAAGCCTCGGGCTCGACGTGAAAGTCGGGGGTCAGGCGCCGAGCAGCGTCTTTGATACAGCGAGCTAATGTCATGTTGAGCGAAGCGAAACATCTCTCAAATCCAATCAAACCATCACGTCAGCAGGCGTTGCGAGTCCTTCGCCGTCTGCGCGGCTCAGGATGACGCATTAGCGAGTTAAGGGTCCTAAGAGTAGCTAACGAGAAATAGAACATAGATGAACGAACATTCCTGGCGGGAGTTAGTAGGTGAAGAGAGAGCGGTCGGTTTCGATCAGGTCGCGATTGGGGTGGCCTCGAGCGATACTATGCGCTCCTGGAGCAAAGGCGAAGTTAAGAATCCGGAGACGATCAACTATCGCACCTTCAAACCGGAGAAAGGCGGACTTTTCTGTGAGAGAATCTTTGGTCCGACGCGAGATTGGGAGTGCTCATGCGGAAAATACAAGAGGATCAAACATAAAGGTGTCATCTGCGATCGTTGCGGGGTGGAGGTGACGCTGGCGCGGGTGCGGCGCGAGCGCATGGGACACATCGAGCTGGCGGTGCCAGTCTCGCACATCTGGTTCTACAAGTGCATGCCGTCGCGACTTGGGCTCATGCTCGACATGAGCGCGCGGCAACTCGAACGCGTGATTTACTACGAGGATTACATCGTGGTGGATCCGAAGCAAACTCCCTTGCAGAAGACGCAATTACTTAACGAGGTCGAGTTCCGCGAAGCGCAGGAACAGTATGGCGAAGGATTCACCGCTGGAATGGGGGCGGAAGCAGTGAAGAAATTGTTGGCTGAGATCGACCTGCACAAGCTCAACAAGGAGCTGGAGCAGGCGATGGGTAACACCAAGAGCAAGCAGATTCGCAAGAAGCTGGCAAAGCGATTGAAGCTGGTGCAGGGATTTATCTCCTCTCACGCGCGGCCGGAATGGATGGTCCTGGAAGTATTGCCGGTCATTCCGCCGGACTTGCGTCCTCTCGTTCCTTTGGAAGGTGGAAGGTTCGCCACGAGCGACCTGAACGATCTCTATCGCCGCGTAATTAACCGCAACAACCGGTTGAAGAACCTTCTCCAGCTGAAAACGCCTGATGTCATCATTCGCAACGAAAAGCGTATGCTTCAGGAAGCGGTTGATGCATTGTTTGACAACGGCCGCCATGGTCGCGCGGTCACAGGCGCTGGGAACCGCCCGCTTAAGTCACTTTCCGACATGCTCAAAGGCAAGGGTGGACGCTTCCGCCAAAACTTGTTAGGTAAGCGGGTCGATTACTCAGGGCGTTCCGTTATTGTCATCGGGCCGGAGTTAAAGCTGCACCAGTGTGGTTTACCGAAAAAGATGGCGCTGGTGTTGTTCGAGCCGTTTATTATTCGGCGACTGAAAGATCTCGGCTACGTGCACACGGTGCGCAGCGCCAAGAAAATGATCGAGCGGCAGACGCCGGAAGTGTGGGACATTTTGGATGAAGTGACGCGCGGGCATCCCGTGCTGCTCAATCGCGCGCCGACGCTGCATCGCCTTTCCATTCAGGCCTTCGAACCGCAGCTGATCGAAGGCGAAGCCATCCGCATCCATCCGCTCGTTTGCACAGCCTACAATGCTGACTTCGACGGGGACCAGATGGCGGTGCACGTGCCGCTTTCGGTTGAAGCTCAAATGGAAGCGCGCATGCTCATGCTCGCGCCGAATAACATTTTCTCTCCCTCGAGCGGGAAACCGATCACCACTCCTTCGCAGGACATCACGCTCGGCTGCTATTACCTGACGCAGAATCCGCGGCGCGCGGCCGGGTCAGATAGCGATGGGCGTCTGCCGCTTTTTGCCGAGCCTGTCGAAGTCGAGTTCGCGATGGCGGAAGGTTCGGTTAAGACACACGACCGTATTCGTTTCAAGAACCCGGATTTCGGGCGTGACACGATCTTCGGCAATAAAGATACGCGCGTGATCGAGACAACCGCTGGACGCGTTATCTTTAATCAGATTTGGCCCAGGAACATGGGGTTTTTCAACAAGGCCGCGGGCAAGAAACAGCTGAGCGATATCATCTGGCGTTGCTACCAGGTGGCGGGGCCGGAAGGAACGGTCGAGACACTGGACAAGCTCAAGGAGCTTGGCTTCCGCGAAGCGACCAAGGCGGGCGTTTCCATCGGGATTTCGGACATGATTATTCCGAAAGAGAAGGAGATCGAACTACAAAATGCTTACAAGCAAATCCGCACGGTCGAGCAGCAATATCGCAAAGGCATTATCACGGACGGCGAACGCTACAACAAGATCATCGACATCTGGACGCACGCCGGTGACGAGATTTCCAACGTCATGTTCCGCACGCTCGAACACAACGACGGGCGCAAGGAACTCAACCCCGTTTACCTCATGGTGGACTCGGGAGCGCGCGGCAATCGCCAGCAGGTGCGGCAGCTCGCGGGGATGCGCGGTTTGATGGCGAAGCCGAGCGGCGAGATCATCGAGCGGCCGATCACGTCGAACTTCCGCGAAGGCTTGAGTGTGCTGGAGTATTTCATCTCCACCCACGGCGCGCGAAAAGGTTTGGCTGACACCGCGCTCAAGACGGCGGACTCCGGGTATCTCACGCGCAAGCTCGTTGACGCGGCGCAGGATGTTATCATTAACGAGGATGATTGCGGGACGGTGAATGGTATCACTGTCCGCTCCATCTACGAAGGCGATGAAGAAGTAGTGGATCTCGGCCAGCGCATCATCGGCCGAGTGAGTTGCGAGACGATCGCGGATCCGGTTGAGAAGAAGAAGAAGCTGGTGAAAGCGAACCAGCTCATCGATGAAAAGATTGCGGCTGATCTGCAGCGCATCGGGGTGGAGAGTTTAAAGATTCGTTCCGTGCTGACATGTGAGTGCGGGCGCGGTGTTTGCGCCATGTGCTACGGGCGTAATCTGGCCACCGGCCAGTTCGTGAAACTCGGCGAAGCGGTCGGTATTATCGCCGCGCAATCGATCGGCGAACCTGGAACGCAGTTGACCATGCGCACGTTCCACATCGGCGGAACTGCGAGCCAGACATTCAAGCAGCCTATCATTAAGGCCAAGAACGACGGACGCATTCAGTTCAACGATCTCCGCACGGTGCAGGCGCTCGATGGTAGCTGGATTGTGCTGAACAAGAACGGTTCCATCGGTGTGCACAATGCCGAAGGTCGCGAGCTCGAGCGTTACAATGTCGTCATCGGCTCGGTTATTTCCAAGCCCGATGGCGCCGAGGTGAAGAAAGGCGAGACCTTCGTGCAATGGGATCCTTACAACGTGCCGATCCTCACGGACAAGTCCGGTAAGATCGAGTTCCGCGACATGATCGCGGGCGTGACGATCAAGCGTGATGTCGATGAAGCAACTGGCCTGATGGGCACGGTCATCATCGAGCACAAGGAAGATTTGCATCCGCAAATCGTAGTGATCGGCGAGAAGAAGGAAGTGCTCGCCAGCTACTCGATTCCCGCGGGCGCGCACGTGGTCGTGGAAGAGGGCGATAAAATTCGCGCCGGCGCGTTGCTGGCTAAGACGCCGCGGAAGGTGGCGAAGACCAAAGACATCACGGGCGGTCTGCCGCGGGTGGCCGAGCTTTTCGAAGCTCGCCGTCCCAAGGATGCGGCTGAGATCGCGAAGATCGACGGCATTGTCGAAATGGGCGGAACTGTCCGGGGTAAGCGGCGTCTGATGCTTAAGGACGTGGATACCGGCTCGGAGGAGGAACACCTTATCCCGCTAACGAAACACATCATTGTCTTCAAAGGTGACTTTGTGCGCAAAGGTCAGCAGCTCACCGAAGGCCCGGTCGTGCCGCACGAGATTCTTGAAGTGTGCGGGCCACAGGATTTGCAGGAGCACCTGGTTAACGAGGTGCAGGAAGTGTATCGGCTTCAAGGTGTAGAGATCAATGATAAGCATATCGAAATCATCGTGCGGCAGATGTTGCGTAAAGTGAAGATCACCGATCCGGGCGATACGACGCTGCTCTGGGGCGATCAGGTGGACAAGCTCGAGTTTGAAGACGAGAACAAGCGTGTGACAGAACAAGGCGGCAAACCCGCGGAGGCGGTGCCGGTGCTGCTAGGAATCACGAAAGCTTCGCTCGAAACCGATAGCTTTATTTCGGCCGCATCGTTCCAAGACACGACGCGGGTGCTGACGGAGGCGGCCACTCTCGGCAAGGTGGATAAATTGCGCGGCTTCAAGGAAAATGTGATCATGGGTCACCTCATTCCCGCGGGAAGCGGGTTCCCGAAGCACCGCGAGATCCGGCTCATCGAAAAAGGCGAGCCCATCGGCGCTTCAGTCATGGAAGAAGCGGAAGCGCAACCAGCTATCGGCTAGCTGGAGTCACTGGGCAGAGTAGAGGTGGAGTAATGGGCTGTTCGTCTCCCTGCTACTCCGCTCCGCCATCATTACATCACTGCGGTCGGTAATGTCCATCGCAACTAAGACAGGCGATAAAGGTCAAACCTCGCTTATGTATGGCCGCAGAGTGCCGAAACACGATGATCGTGTCGATGCCTGCGGTAGCGTGGATGAATTGATGAGCGCTCTGGGACTGGCGCGCGCGGTATCTAACGAGCAATGGTTGGCGGCACAAATCCTGGCCGTGCAGAACGAGCTCATCATTCTGATGGGGGAACTCGCGACAGCACCGGAGGACGTTGAGCGCTACCAAAAAGATGGGTTTAGAGTCATCACCAGCGCGATGGTCGATCGCCTTACGAGTGTTGTTGATGAGCTGGACAAAGATAAATCGCTGTATCCAAAGGATTGGGTGATTCCAGGCAACTCGCTCTCCTCGGCTGCGCTCGATCTCGCTCGCACCACCTGCCGCCGAACTGAACGGCGCATATCAGCGCTGCAAAACTTGAACCCGGAAATTCTGCGCTACCTGAACCGTCTTTCCGATCTCTGCTGGTTGCTGGCGAGAAAAGCAGAACAATTAAAGGTCTAGATTGGAGCCGTGTGGGCGGCCAGCTGATCAGTTAGCCGAGCGGCGTCCAACCCCGGGTTCGCCCAGACAAAATGGCCTAGGAGGGGGAGAAGACCGGTACAAATCTAGCTTCGCTTGACTTTGTGCTGGAACACACTCAGTCAGACGAGGCACAGATCCTTCAAACGATTGATATGTTTGAGGTGATCGCCCGGACGAATCCGGATGATTACCAGTCACTTGAGATTTTAAAGGAAGCGTACGGAAAGCTCGGGCGGACGGAGGAAGCGCTCCGCGTTTCGCGTAAGCTAGCGGAGGCATATTTCAACGCCGGATCGTATGCCCTGGCGATGCAGGAGTTTGAGGCCTTGCTCCAGCATCAGCCGAATTCGCCGGAAATCCTGGCCATGCTCGGCGAAATCGAATCGAAGCTCCAGGCCGCGGGACAGGATAGAACGCCCGAGAGCGCGCTGATCGCGAAGGCGATTTATGCGCCGGGCTCGGAGGGTGGCTTGGTGGAGATCGAGCGTAAGGGAGAGCAGTACAATCTCCAGGAACGCGGAGACGAGCAGCTGGCCAAGTTCCTCATCGTGCAGCAACTCTTTGCTGAGGAGGAGGTGACGGCTGCTCTGGAGACGGTGCAGCAACTCAACAAAAGCCTGAGCGGCCAGGCGCTGGCGGCGTCCTTGCTCGATAAGCTTTGTCGCCAGGATACGGAGCGGCTGGACCGCTGTCTCTCGGCGCTGATCGATCGCACGAAGGCGGCATTCGTTCCGCTGGAGTATTACGATCTTGACCGGCAACTGGCGCGGATGTTGCCCGATAACCTGACTTTAGGCCGGCTTTGTGTTCCGTTCGATTTGATTAGCCGCACGATCATGGTGGCGTGCTGCAATCCATTCGACGCGGCAGGGCGGGCGGCCGTGCAGCAATCGCTCGATTACACAGTGCAGTGGTACTTGGCGCGGCCCGGGGCAATTTTGAAAACACTGCGCGATGTTTATCGCCTTGAAGGGAAAGCCTGAAAAAGCCCAAAGCTGAGATGGCCGCGATAAGGAACAAAACCTTCGGTGAACGCGTGGCTGGCGTGCTCATTGATGACGGGCTGCTTCTGCCGACACAGCTGGACGAGGCCATCGCCATTCAGAAGACTGAGGGTGGGCGGCTGCTGAAGATTTTGACGGACAAGCAGTTTGTCACTGATCAGGACATGGCCTTTTCCATGGCGCGCTGCCTGAATGTGCCGCCGGTGAATCTGACGAAGCTGCGCGTGCCGGAGGAAATCCTGGGGATCATCCCCCGTGACATGGCGAAGGCGAACAAGCTGGTGCCGATCGCGCGGGTGGACGGGAAGCTCTTCATCGCCATGGCTGATCCGACCAATGTCGTCGCCATCGATGACGTGAAACGGCGGGCGCAGCTCGAGGTTGTGCCCATGATCACGACCGAGAAGGGAATCGCCGACGCGCTCAGCGGAGTGCATGGCGGGGCTGACATGGGGCAGGTGCTGCGTCAGGTGGCGGGTGAGCTGGCCGATCCGGCGAACGTGGAGGTGCAGACGGCGAAGAGCGACGAGATCGATATCGACCGGCTGGCGACGGACAGCGAAGACGCGCCCGTGATCAAGATCGTGAATCTAATCATGGTGCAGGCGATCAGGGAAAAGGCGTCGGACATTCACATCGAGCCGTTTCATCGCGCCCTGAAGCTGCGGTTCCGTGTGGATGGCGAATTGATTCCAGCTGAGTCACCGCCCAAGGCACTGCAATTGGCCATCACTTCGCGCATCAAAATTCTCGCGGGACTTAACATCGCGGAACGGCGCGTGCCGCAGGACGGGCGCTTTCGCATCAAGGTACTGGGTAAGGAAGTGGATTTGCGTGTCTCGATCCTGCCGACAGCGCACGGAGAGAAAATCGTCATCCGCATCTTGGATAAATCGGCGCTGACTGGATCGATCGACCAGATGGGACTGGATGAGGGAACGCTGGAGAAATTCAAGAAAGCGATCGATGCGCCGCACGGGATGATTTTGGTCACGGGGCCGACTGGTTCGGGCAAGACGACCACGCTTTACTCAGTGCTCCAGGAGCTGAACAACCCGCAATACAACATTGTCACCGTGGAAGACCCGATCGAGTACGAGCTGCCCGGGATCAATCAGGTGGCGGTGCGGAATGACATCGGGCTCGATTTTGCTTCGGCACTTCGGTCCATCTTGCGACAGGACCCTGACATCGTGATGGTGGGTGAGATTCGCGATAACGAAACCGCCGACATCGCGGTGAAGGCGGCGCTCACCGGCCACCAGGTGCTCTCCACCTTGCATACGAATGACGCCGCCGGCGCCATTACGCGATTGGATGATATGGGGATCGAGCCGTTTCTGATTTCAAGCTCCATCCTGATGACGTGCGCGCAACGCTTGGTGCGGCGCATTTGCGCCAATTGCCGGGAGGAATTCCGGCCCGAGCCCGAGATGTTCGCTCGTCTCGGTCTGGAAGCTAAAAGCGATGTGACGTTCTATCACGGGAGCGGATGCGACCGCTGTAAAGGGCGCGGGTATTTGGGCCGCACAGCGATCATCGAGGCGCTGCCGGTAAGCGAGGCCGTGCGGCGGCTCGTGGTGAAACGCGCTTCGGCTGCGGTGATCAAGAACCAGGCGGTGAGCGAGGGGATGAAGACATTGCGCATGGCCGGACTGGACAAAGCGCTCGAGGGGGTTACGACGCTGGAAGAAATCTGGCGCGTCACGGCGGAGGACCATTAAAGCGATGAAGATTCCGTTTGCCGGTTTGTTTCAAAGGAAATCGAAAGCCGACCCAGCCGCAGAGGCCAGGGTAAAGACGGAAGCTCCGCTGCCTTCGGTGAAAAAGTCCGAGAGCGAAAGGCTCGGCAAAACGGTGCTGCCCAGTTCCTCGCGCGCGGTGACGCAGCCGGAGCAGCCGGAACAAACAGATAAGGGAAACGGCGCCGCGATCCCGACAGAAACGGCGCGCGCCGCGGCCCCGGCCCAATCCCCAGGCGCTGCGCTGGGTGGAAATACAGCAGAGACACCCGTCTCGAAGCGGCCGAAGATTTCCATGGGCGGGACGCCGCTCGTGCCGCAGCCCCATTTACCTCCAGCGGTGGCGTTCGCGTTGGAACCGAACATAGAACGCGCCATCGCCCTGCCGCTGGCGGATGTGATAGCCCACATGCCGGAAGGTTACCTCAAGGCGCGCGAAAGCTTCGACCTCAACCGGCCCGTGCTTTTAAAAGCCGTGGAGGTAGAAAAGGGAATGGCCATTGGCCAGCCCGCCATTCCGGTCGCGGCCATATTCCAGCAGGCACCGGACATTTTCATTCACACAGTGCCTGTATCAGACGACTCGATGATAGCGCTGCCGTTCCAGCGCGTGATGGATGCGCTTTCGAAGTTGGCCGTGCGCAGCGACCAGGCGGCCGAGCAGTCCATCTTGCAGATAGAAACGCCCTTCCTTCAGGTGACGTTGGAAGATACAAAGCGCTTCGGCACGCCCATGCCGCCGATCGCCAGGGCGAATCCGGCAGCGGATGCCACCGAGTTGCCCCCGGTTCGGATTGAGCCGCCTACGGCGGAAGCTTTCGCCGCAGCTGTGCCGGAAGCAGCGGATGCATTCGTGCCTCGACCGCATGTAGCGACTGGCGGTGCCTCGGAACAAACCAGCGCGTCGTCGCGAGCGAGCGAGAGCGCGGCGATGCGCATTCCGTTCACGCCATCAGTGGCGCCTGGTAAAGCCGAGCCGCAAAACCTTGGAACGGGTGAGCCCGCGTTTCCGCGAGTTCCAGCCTCCAGCGGGCCGCCCGTTCCATCTGCACCCACCGCACCGCCAGCGCCTTCACCGGTGCCCTTCAGTTTCCCAGCTCCTTGCGACGACATTTGGAAATCTGTGAAGGAGCAAGACCCCGGACCAAGGGGGGAAGCCGAGAAAAAGAAACCTGAGCTTGCTGCCCAGGAGATGGCTGAGACTGAGGCGACGATCGATTTGGCGCTGCGCCCGATTCTGCAAAGCCTCCCGCCCATGCAGCTCGGAGGCAACCCTTCAAGTGTGCCGAGCTACGTCACGGTTTCTTTTCCGATGAGCCTGATCACGCCACAGCTTGCCTCTGGGAAGGTAATGGTGAGACCGAATGCATTTTACGCCGTGCTGCCGGAAGAGTATCGACGCTTTTTCCTGCCGGCTGCACTCGACGCGCCGGTGCAACTTCCGCTTGCCGATGTGCTGGCAAGCTTGCCTGGGCAAGCGCTGCGCATCCGTGAGGATCAGGAGGTGCACACGCCGGAAGAAGTTTTCGAGACACCATTCGCGGCGAAAGCAGCCGAAGATGCCCTGCGCTTTGCTACCAAGGGCGAAGGCGGAGAGCAAAGTTCCGAGCCCAAAGGTCAGACGTCTGAAGCCGGCGGCGAGCAGCGTTTTGACGGCGCCGCAGCTGTTACAGCGGAGGCGGTTCCCAAGTTCGACGCCAAAGAAGCGGTGGCGAAGGCTTGCCGGCTCAGCGGAGTGCAGTCGTGCAGCGTGATCTTCTCGGACGGGCTGAGCATCGCCGGTAACATCCCTGAGTCGATGCACGTCGATGGCTTGAGCGCGGTGGCACCAACACTGCTGCAAAAGCTGGAGAACCACATGCGGCAAACGTCTCTTGGCCCTCTCCTGGGCATGACTGTTCACGGCGCCAAAGTGTCGCTCTCCTTTTTTACGGCCGGCAATGTTTGCCTAACGGCCCTGCACACGGCGGTGGAGCTTTCCCCCGAGAGCCGCGGCGAGCTCGGCCGCATCACCGAAGAGCTATCGTTGGCTTATTCCGAACCGGCTCCGAGCGCGACGGGCGGATAAAGGAGAGGTCTCATGTCCATCATTAATTACGCCAGCCGGGAAATTCAGTTCAAGATCGTCTACTACGGCCCGGCGCTTTGCGGCAAAACGACCAATCTTGGCTACATTCATCAGCGCATTAATCCACAAAACCGCGGCGATCTTGTCTCCCTCGCCACCGCCGCCGATCGCACACTTTTCTTCGATTTTCTCCCGCTCAATGCGGTCGTCATCAAAGGCTTCGTCACGAAATTCCAGCTCTACACAGTGCCGGGCCAGGTCATCTACAACGCCACGCGCCAGCTCGTCTTGCGCAGCGTGGATGGCGTTGTCTTCGTCGCTGATTCGCAGTGGGAAAAGATGGAGGAGAACGTGGAGAGTTTCAAAAACCTGGAGGAGAACCTGGCGCGACAAAACATGTCGCTCGATGAGGTGCCCTACGTGCTGCAATACAACAAGCGCGATCTGGCAAACATCGCGCCCGTTAATTACCTCGAGTACGTGCTGAATAACCGCAAGAAGCGCGTGCAGAGTTTCGAAGTGATCTCCAGCACGGGGCAGAATGTTTTCGCGACCCTCAACGCAGTGTCACAAATTCTGCTGCACAAGTTCAGCCGCCAGAGTGATATCGCGCGCACGGCTTCACCGGCTGCGGCCGCGATTGTGCCGCCGGCTGCTCCTGGCTCTGCTCCAGGAAGCGGAACGACGCCGCAGGCACAGAAGATGGAAGCATGAGCACGATTCCTGTCCTGACGATCGAGGACGTGGCCGCGCTCGACAATGTGCTCGGCGATTTCCTGAAAAAAGCGGAGGCTGATCTAACCGTCGTCATTGATCGCGGCGGCAACATCATCTCGCAGTTCGGGGACATGACGGTGATGGATGTCACCATCATCGCCGCGCTCGCGGCTGGTTCCTTTGCCGCCACGCGCGAGCTCGCGCGCCGCATCGGTGAAGTGGAGTTCAACGCACTTTATCACCAGGGAAATGGCAGACACATTTTCATGAACTCGGTCGATGACGAGACCATCATGATCACGGTGTTCGGGCCGCGCACGACCGTCGGCCTGGTGCGATTTTATTCCAACGGCGCCGCGCAGCAGGTAGCGCAACTGCTGAAGTCACTGCAAAAAAGCGGCTTCAGCTTTGAAGCGGGCGAGATCAGCACAGCAGCAATTTTCGCGGACACGCTCCCGACATCGTAGCTGTCCTCTGTTGGCCGGGATCTGGTTACGCACTGACCCGGTGGGGCAAACGCCGCTCCAACTCAGCCGGTAAACTCGCGTGCGACCAGCGTTGCATTGTGACCTCCGAAGCCGAAGGAATTATTGAGCGCTACGCGCACAGGATGTTCCCGGGCCGTGTTGGCGGTGAAGTCGAGATCACAGCCTTCATCAGGATTATCGAGGTTGATCGTGGGCGGGACCACGCCATCTCGAATGGCCATCGCGCACGCCGCCATCTCGACCGCGCCGGCTCCGCCGAGCAGATGGCCAGTCATTGATTTCGTCGAGCTGATTGAGACTTTTTTCGCGCGCTCACCCAAGACCGTCTTGATGGCGCGCGCTTCTGCCACATCGCCAAGTCCGGTGGAGGTGGCATGCGCGTTGATATAGTCGATTTGGTCCACGGACACTCTTGCGTGCTCGAGCGCAAGCTGCATCGCGCGCGCGGCCCCTTCGCCGTCCAGCGGTGGCGCGGTCATGTGATAGGCATCCGCACTGAGGCCGTAGCCAACGAGCTCACAATAAATCTTCGCGTTGCGTTTCTGTGCTCGCTCCAGCTCCTCCACAACGACGACGCCTGCGCCTTCCCCGATAACAAAACCATCGCGGTCGCGGTCCCAGGGCCGCGACGCTCCCTCAGGATCATCGTTGCGCGTGCTGAGCGCCTTCATCGCGCCAAAGCCGGCCAGACCGATCGGGATGATCGCCGCTTCGGAGCCGCCGGCGAGGAATACATCGGCGTCGCCGAACTTGATCATGCGCCACGATTCACCAATTGCGTTATTGGAGGTGGCGCAGGCGGTAACGATGCACATGTTCGGCCCGCGCATGCCGAATTCCATCGAGATCAGGCCGCTGGCCATGTTGCTGATGAGCATCGGAATAGTGAAAGCGGAAACGCGCTGCGGACCTTTCGTCAAAAGCGTGGTGTGTTGATCTTCGAGCGTTTTCAACCCGCCGATTCCGCTGCTGACAATTACGCCAAATCGCTCCGGATTCTCAGCCTCCATCTTCAGCCCAGAATCGGCCATGGCCATTTTCGCCGCAGCCATTGCCAACTGCGCAAAACGGTCCGTCCGGCGCACATCCTTCGGGTTCTTGAAGAAGTTTTTCGCATCGAAATCGCGCACCTCTCCGCCGATGCGGCAGTCGTACTGTGAGGTATCGAATGATTCGATTGTGTGAATGCCGCTGACGCCATTCTTGAGGTTTGCCCAGAATGTTTCCAGGTCATTGCCGAGCGGCGTGACGACGCCCATGCCTGAAATGACGACGCGGCGGTTATTCATTAAAGTGAATGGTGATCAGTGAATGGTGAATGGCGTAACTAGCGCGCTATCTTACCTATCACTGCTGACTAGTCACTCGCGCTTTAGCGCGTGCCCATTCCGACGCTCTGCACCGTCTGGAAGAGCTTGCCTTCGGTCTTGATAGATGGCGCGATGATGATTTCTGTCTGCTGGAACTCAGCGATGTCGCGCGCCCCGACGTTCCCCATGCAGGTGGTGATCGCGCCCACGAGGTTCTGGCTGCCATCATCCACCTCGGCCGGGCCGAACAGGATCTGTTTAAGCGAACCAGTGGCGCCGACTTTGATGCGAGTGCCTCGCGGCAGATTCGCGTGCGGCGTCGCCATTCCCCAGTGGTACCCGCGGCCCGGCGCTTCCTGCGCTTTGGCAAACGCGCTGCCGACCATGACCGCATCCGCGCCACAAGCCAGAGCTTTGCAGACATCGCCGCCTTTGCTCATCCCTCCATCGGTGATGATGGGAACGTAGCGGGATGTTTTCTTGAAATAGGCGTCGCGCGCGGCTGCGCAATCAACCGTCGCGGTGACCTGCGGCACGCCCAAACCAAGCACGCCGCGTGAAGTGCACGCTGCTCCCGGGCCGACACCGACAAGGACTGCGGCCGGCCCGCATTTCATGATCTCGAGTGTGACATCGTAGCCAACGGTGTTGCCCACGATCACCGGAATGCGCATCTCGCGGCAGAATTTTTCAAGCGCGAGGGACTGGTACTCAGAGGAAATGTGGCGCACAGTCGAGACCGTGCTTTGCACCACGAAAACGTCAGCGCCGGCTTCCTGCGCGATCGCGCCGAACTCAGCCGCCCGCTGCGGAATCGCGCTCACCGCCGCGATTGCGCCCCCATCTTTGATCTGCCGAATGCGCGCTGCGATCAGCTCCGGCTGGACCGGTTCCTGGTAAATGCGTTGCAGCAGCGACGTGATCTCCGCCTTCTCTGCCTGGACGATTTTTTCCAGCACTTCATGCGGATTTTTGTAGCGCGTCTGGAGCCCTTCGAGATTCAAAACGGCGAGTCCGCCCAGTTTGCTCATGGCGATAGCGAAAGGCACATCGACAACGCCGTCCATCGCGCTGGCCAGAATCGGAATTTTCAGCTCCAGCGGCCCGGCATCCCGTCGCGGCAGACGAAAGGTGATGTCCACTTCATTTGGATTCATCGTGACGCTGCCTGGCACGAGGGCGATCTCGTCGAACCCGTAGGTGACGCGCGCTTTGCGGTTCCGGCCAATCCACATTCCCATATCAAATACGTTCGAATTTAAAACGTTCGTTCAGGCTGCCGCAACGCGGGCAGCGCGGCAGCAGCGCATCTGTGCGGTCCTCGAACTCGAGGCCGCAAATCACACAACGCAGCCGGTAGCGAAAAGCCCTTCGTTCGCGACGCCGGCGGTTCCATTCGCTACTTAACCAGACGAGAAAAACCGCCGCAAGAAAAAGCAGCAGGTAAATAGTGACCAGCGCGGAAAGGCTGACGCGGATCATGGCGGGGACTTGGATTTTTCCAGGGGCGCAAAATCGTTGCCCCAAAGAATCGTGGCGTTGGTCCAGATCAGCGGCGCAGCTTGGTCCCGCGATGGAAACCGGCAGAGCAGGAGAAACTGTCGCGCCTGCTCGTCGAGTCGCGGGTCGCCGGAAGACTGAGCGAGAAAACAGAAACGCATAGATCCGCCATTATCAATCGCGACACGGTACAGGGCGTTCGCCGGTGCCTCAGGCCGGCTCAGGTGAAAGACGAATTCGGGTAAAACCGGCGGGCCGAGTTCCGGCGTTAGATCGGAAAAAACAGCGGACGTTTTTCTTGCGCCCGCCGGCGAGGGCAGGACCGGTCGAGCGCGTGGCACAAAGACGAGCGGGGCCGAGCTGGGAATACTCAGGTTGGGCGGCGTTTCCGGGATCGTTCTGAGCGCGGGTTTGTGCTGCGCATAGGAGGGGATGTGCTCCAATTGCGGCAAAGCCAGCGGCCCGTAGCCTGATGGGCGTTGCGTGGTCGTGGCCAGCGCCGGATCCTCCGATTCCATCCAGCGCAGCAAAGCGAGCGACTCCGGATCGTCTGGCGAAATGATGTTCATGCGCGCCGGCGGCGGCAGCAATGCGACTGCCGGTGGATAGACGATTTGGAAGATGTAGAAGCAGAGCGCGTGGAGGAGAAGAGACGCGACGAGGAATAGGACGAGGGCGCCGGCGCGGCGCTCCGGTCCTGGCCAATTGAAGAGGAGCGGCCAGGCCGCAGCGTTCATTTCGGTGGGACAGTGGCCAGGGCCACGGAGGGAACGCCGCGTTCAAGCGCGACATTGGCCACCCGGAGCACTGTCTCATAGGGAGTAGCCTTGTCTGCTTTGATGATAATGGAGCGCCCTTCTTTTCGCGCGACATCGAGCTGCGGGCCAAGCTCATCAATCGCGATCTGTTGCTCGCGGAAGTAAACCGTTGCTCCGTTGGTGATGCTGATGATTTCGTACTTGGAGGGCGGCGCGAGCATGAACTTTGAGAATGGCACGCTCACGGAAATGCCCGGTTGTAAGACGAAGTTAGAGCTGAGGAGCAGGAAGAAAATCATGAGAAAGACCACGTCCAGCAGCGGGAATAATAGGAGCCAGCCGAACTGAAATTGTTTCGTGCGGCTAAGCTTCATCACGACGTGTCAATGATCAGTGGCAGGTCTAGTGGTCAAACCATTCACTGCTCACTAGTCCTTCGCTCCTGTGGCGCCTGAAACGTGATAATCCCGCTCTCCGGCTCGGTTTCGGTCAGCAGATGCACGATCTCAATACCGGCGCGCTCCATGTCATGCATCATCATGTTGACACGGGAGGAGAGATAGCTGTAAGCGACAAATGTCGGCGTAGCCACAACAAGGCCCGCCGCAGTGGTGAGCAGGCTTTTGTAAATGCCGGCCGATAGTTCCGTCACCGTCGCGTAGCCGCCGTTGGAGGCGATGACTCCGAACGCTTCGATCATTCCCGCCACCGTCCCAAGCAGCCCGAGCAGTGGCGTCAGATAAGCCAGGGTGGCGAGGACACCAAGAAAGCGCTCCAGCTTCGGCACCTCGAGTTGCCCCGCTTCCTGCACGATCTCGCGCAATTCCGCTCGTGGTAAATCGTGCCGAATGATGGCGGCGTGAATCACGCGCGCCACCGGCCCGGGCGTTCCCGCCGACTCGTGCAACGCTTCCGCGAAATTGCGACGGCGGATCAGGTTGGCCAGGCCTTTTAGGAACTCGCCGACATGAATCGTCGCCCGATGCAAATAGAAAAGCCGCTCGCCGAAGACCGCGATGGAGATGATGGAACAAATCAAGATAGGCCACATTAAGAGGCCGCCCTTCTGAAGATATTCGATCATGATTCGCTCTTCGTTGGAGTGGTCTGTCGTCGGGGCGAAACATCCAGTGGCGAACCTTCGGTCAACCCGGGGGCGGATGTTGGACTTCGCTCGGCTGCGCTCAGAATAACAGGTTCTGTAGCGCGCTTTTTCAAGCGAAGCAATTACTTCCGCTTCACTGGCGGGGAAGTGGCTGAAACGGTTTGGCCGAGGAGTTTGCCCGCGCCGTCGTACGCGGAGTAGCCGGTTCGGTGTCCGGCGGCATCATAGTGGAACACGATTTTGCTTAAGGCGGTGCCGTCTTTGGCCAGGTGGATTTCTTCCCGCAGATGGTTTTCAGCGTCGTATTTGTACAGCGCAATGAAGAGAAACTCACTCTTCGGCCCGAGAACTTCGCCGCGCGTGAACCGGCCGCTTTCATCAAGGTCGTAGTTAATTTTCTCCCGCAACTTGCCGTTTGTGCCTGTCGTGGTCGCGACGCATTTCCGATTTCCAGGTTCGGTTTCATAGACCGTGCGCGAGCCATCTGCATTAAGAACAACGCGGACTCGCGCCTCCTCCGAAAGCGACTGCGCGTGAGCGCCTGGATTGATGGCAATGACCCAGAAGACGGCGGAAATCAGGGCACGCATAAGCCAGCGGCGACAATACGTGGAGAAAAAGAATGCGAAAGTAAGAGAAACTCATTGACCACCATGGGCGGTGGTGGTTAAAAGTGGGGCGAAGTGGAATAAGGTGGATACCTTGCCCGCCCGCTTATGCCAACGACCGCGCCGCTCCCGCCTCTCTACGCCGGCGTCTTCTTCCACGCCATCGACGAGAAAAATCGCGTCACCGTTCCCTCTCGCTGGCGCCGTAACGAAACAGAGGAATTCATCCTCCTGGCTGACACCGACAATCATTTTCTCCTCGTCATGCCACCCCAGGAATTCGATCGGATGAGCGCTTCGGTCGAGACGGCCCAGGGCTTGAACGCGCGAGAGCGGCGCGTTTTTCTGCGCCAACTGCATTCACGCGCGCAACACGGCATGGCCGATAAACAAGGCCGCCTCGTCTTACCGGAAGATCTCTGCCGCCAGGTCGCTCTGAAAGGCGAAGTCGCCCTTATCGGCGGCCGCGGCCGCTTCGAGATTTGGAACGTCGCTCGCTGGAAGAAAGCGCACGCAGAAGAAACCGCGACGTATCAGCACGTCGCCAATGTCATCGGTCTGTAAGCATGAACGCACTGCTTTATGAACGTCCAGTCTGGTTCGCCACCGGCCCTCTCGTCCTGGAGGACGAAGCGCAGGACCGCGAAGAATTCATTTATCACCGGCCGGTGATGGTGCGCGAAGCAATCGAGCTGCTGGCCCCGCGCGCCGGCTCCCTCGTTCTTGACGCGACCTGTGGCGGCGGCGGTCACGCCGAAGCGATTCTGAAGAGCGGCGCCGATGTGCTCGGACTCGATCAGGATCCGGATGCCATCGCACAAGCCCGCGAGCGTTTATCCGCATTTGGCGACCGCGTGACGCTCCGGCAGGTAAATTTCCGCCACACCGATCACGTGCTCGATGAGCTGGGAATTGCAACGGTCTGCGGCGCAATCCTCGACCTGGGTGTTTCTTCGCGGCAGCTGGAGAACGCGGAGCGCGGTTTCAGCTTGATGCGAAATGGGCCGCTCGACATGCGCATGGATCCGGGCGCGGACCGCACCGCGGGCGAAATCATCAATTCTTACAGCGAAGAAGAATTGACGCGATTGTTTCGCGATCTGGGAGAAGAACCCGCCGCGCGCCGCATCGCCACTGCCATCGTGAAGCAGCGCAAGACCTCGCCATTTCGCGAGACGCTGCCGTTCGCGCGCATGATCGAAAAAATTGTTGGCCGGCATGGGCGCCGGCATCCCGCGACGCAGGTGTTTCAAGCTCTGCGCATGGAAGTGAACGATGAGCTCGGCGCGCTCGACCAGGGTTTGCGCCGCATCGTTCACCGGCTCGAGCCCGGCGCGCGCATCGCTGTCATTTCCTTTCACTCGCTCGAGGACCGGATCGTGAAGAATTTCTTCCGTGAACGCAGCCGCGAATATTTCGACAGCCCGGAATGGCCGGAGCCGCGCCCGAATGAGAAACGCGACCTCCTTGTCATCACCCCCAAGCCACTCGAACCCGGCCAGAACGAGCAGCGCTTCAACCCGCGGGCGCGCAGCGCGAAATTGCGCGTCGCCGAAAAACTTGGATGAGAGCGGCGCAACGCAAACATGTAAACCGCGTGAACGCGCCGGCTTTGGCGCGCTGGATCGTCATCACGGGGTTTCTCGCGCTCGCGGGTCTTTGCTACGTCTATCTCACCCTTCAATTGCACCGGCTGGGGGACCGAAAGAAGGCGCTCGAGACGGAGCTGGTTAGCCTGCGGCAGCAATACGACGTGGCCAATGTGCAGATTGCCGCGCTCACTTCCCGCAGCGCTCTCCAGCGGCGTTTGAAGGAAGGCTACTTGAAAATGGTTCCCATCGCGGAGCAGAACATCGTGCGCCTTGCGCCGATGCAGTTGCGGCCCGAGGAAAACGGCGTTCGCCAGGCAGCAAACATTCGCGTGGCGAGATGAGATGGAACGGACGAACACGGTGCGCGCTGGTTTGCGTCTTTTTCATTGCGCTTTTTAGCGCGTTCTCCTTCCGGCTCGTTTATCTCCAGCTCGTCAAACACGACGAGTACACCGGGCTCGCCGCAGAGAAACACGTTTACAAACAGCCTATTTACGATGAGCGCGGCGCCATCACCGATGCCAATGGCGAAGTCCTGGCGCACAACGCGCCAGTGGAAACGGTGGTGGCGGACACATCGCATTTCAACAGGGAGAAAATGGCCGAAGCCGTCGCGCTGCTGGGGCGCGAGCTGCACGTTCCCGCAGATGAATTGTCGGAAAAATTGGGGGGTGACCGGCATTACATTGTGCTCAAACGCGAGCTCGCCCAATCAGCAGCCGACGCGCTTCGCGCCAAACTCCGCGCTGAAAATATTCGCGGCATTTATTTCGAGCATGACGCGACGCGACTTTATCCCAACGGCCCGATGTTGTGTCACGTTATCGGTTTTACCGATTTCAATCATAAGGGAATCCAGGGAGTAGAAGCTTCGATGGATGAATACCTGCACGGCCAGGACGGGTTCCGTTACATCGAGCACAATCGCGCCGGCCAGGAAATTGTGCTTTATCGCGGACAGGAGCGCGCGCCACGCGATGGCTATCAGGTTCATCTCACCGTGGACCTCAATCTGCAGAACATTGTCGAGGAGGAGATCGATGCCGCCATGCGTGAATATCGTCCCGAGAAAGCCACGATCATCCTCATGCGCCCGCAGACCGGCGAAATTCTGGCGATGGCGAACCGGCCCAATTTCGATCTCAACCAGCGTAACAGCGCCAAGCCCGATCAGATGAAAAACCGCGCCATCATCGATATGATGGAGCCGGGCTCGACCTTCAAAATCGTGACCGCGGCGGCGGCGTTGAACGAGCGCAAAGTGCGGCCGGATACGACAATTTTTTGCGAGAACGGGGTTTGGAGTTTCGGTGGCCGGCCGCTGCACGACCACAAGGCTTACGGCGAGTTGAGCGTGCAGGACGTTCTGGTGAAATCGAGCAACATTGGGGCGGCGAAACTTGCGCTCAGCCTCGGTGATCAGAAGTTCTATGAATACATTCGGCGGTTTGGGTTCGGCGAACGCACGGGCGTGGAGTTGCCCGGCGAGATTTCGGGTGTGATCCGTCCGCCGCAGACCTGGAGCAAAATTTCGATCACGCGCATTCCGATGGGCCACGAGGTGGGAGTGACGCCTTTGCAGATGACAGTGGCGATGGCGACGATCGCCAACGGCGGCAAGCTGGTGACGCCGCGCATCGTCAAATCGATTACGACTGCGGACGGCAAAACCCTCACTGCATTCTCGCCGCAAATCGTGCGCCAGGTGATTTCGGCGGAAACTTCGCGCCAGGTGGCGACGGCGCTGCGAGGCGTGGTGAGCGATCGCGGCACGGCAGCGGCCGCGGCAGTTCCCGGTTTCACCATCGCTGGAAAGACCGGCACGGCGCAGAAGGTTGATCCTCGCGGTGGTTACGAGCACGGCAAATACGTCGTCTCATTCACTGGATTCCTGCCAGCCGATCACCCGGAATTCGTCGGGCTCGTTGTGCTCGACGACGCGAAAACGTCCAAGCCGGAGCTGAATTACGGTGGCCTCGTCGCGGGGCCGATTTTTTCCCGCATCGCGGAGAAGGCCGCGCGTTATCTCGACCTCCAGCCACATCCGGAATTGAGCAAGCCGACTGCGGGTGCGAGCCGCGTCGCTTTAACTAATGCACCACGGCATTGAAGAGCAGCCGCCCTGATTTTGCATGCAGCTCAAAATTCTCCTTCGCGCCATCGCAGCGCGCCGCATCATCGGCCCGCCTGATCGCGAAGTGGAAAGCATCGCGTATGACTCGCGGCGAGTGCAAAGCGGCAGCCTCTTTGTTGCCTTGCGCGGCGAGAAAAGCGATGGCCATAATTTTATCGACGCCGCGATCGACAAAGGAGCGAGCGTGATCGTGGCCGAGCGCGAGATCTCTTCCCCACGCACCACTTGCGTGCTCGTGGAAAACACCCGGCTGGCGCTGGCCGATTTGGCAGCCGCCTTTTTTGCGAACCCGAGCCGCAAGTTAAAAATGGCCGCGGTCACGGGCACAAATGGGAAAACCACGACGACGTTCCTTATCAAACATATTTGCGATCAAGCCGGGTTACTTTGTGGATTGATCGGCACGGTGCGGTATGAAATCGGGGAACGCATTTTGCCTGCCGTGCGCACGACACCGGAAGCGCTCGATGTGCAGGAGTTGTTATCTCAGATCGTGAACGCGGGCTGTCGCTCGGCCGCGATGGAAGTTTCCTCGCACGCGCTGGCGCAGGAACGCACGCGCGGGATCGAGTGGGACGTGGCCGCGTTCACCAATCTCACGCAGGACCATCTCGATTTTCACGGCTCGATGGAGAACTACTTCGAAGCGAAAGCGAAGCTCTTCGACCAACTCGTATCGCAGAAGCAAAAGAAACGCCCCACCGCCGTGGTGAACGCCGACGATCGCTATGGCCAGAAACTGATCAAAAGGCTCGATGGCAAAATACCACTGATTAGCTGCGGCATGTCGTTAGGCGCTGGCTTTCGAGCCTCCAATTACCGGACCGAGTTTAGCGGCACCTCTTATCAGCTCGATGCCAAAGGCCGCAGCTATCTTGTGCGGATCCCGCTCATCGGCCGCTTCAACGTGGCAAACTCGATCGCGGCGCTGGCTGCCACCAACGCGCTCGGCATCAACCTCCGCCAGGCCATTCTTTCCCTTGCCCGCTCACCACAGGTCCCGGGTCGTCTCGAAAGGGTGCCGGCGAAAAGGCAGTTCCAGATTTTTGTGGATTACGCGCACACTCCCGACGCGTTGCTTAATGTCTTGAAAACGCTGCGCGAGCTCGCGCCGCGCAAACTCATCCTCGTCTTCGGCTGCGGCGGCGACCGAGATCGGCAAAAACGTCCGCTCATGGGCCGTGTCGCGGATGAATGGGCCGATCACGCAATCATCACTTCGGATAATCCGCGCAAGGAAGACCCGGAGGCGATCATTGCTGAGGTGGAGAAAGGCTTTCGCTTACAACGTTACGAAAAAATCGCTGATCGCGCAGAAGCCATCGCCCACGCGATCTCGCTCGCGCGAGCTCGCGACGTTGTCCTTATCGCCGGCAAAGGCCATGAAGCCTACCAGGAGTTCGCCGACCACACCATTCCCTTCGACGACGTGCAGGTAGCCAAACGCGCCTTGGAGAACCAACCGGTGCAATTTTCATGAGAACCGACGCGCGCGATTCTTCCTTCCGGGGAGCGCAGGTTGGCAGCCTGCGTTCCCCAGCATTCGCCCGCCTCACGCTAGAATAAATGGACCCGCTGCCACTTCACCGCATCGCAAAGTTCGCTGGCGCTGAAATCGAGCACGGTAGCGGCGACACCATTATCACCAGCATCAGCACCGATTCGCGCACGATCAAGCCGGGCGAGCTATTCGTCGCTCTCCGGGGCGAGAATTTCGATGCGCATGATTTCATCCAGCAGGTGGCCGGGCGCGGAGCCGCCGGTGCCATCATTGCACAGAATGCGCTCGCTGATTTGCCTGGGCACTTCGCCGTTCTTCGCGCAACCGACACACTCATTGCTTACCAGGATCTCGCGACGAACTACCGGAAATCGCTGCCGCTGAAAGTGCTCGGCATTACCGGCAGCAACGGCAAAACGTCCACCAAGGATTTTGCCGCTTCCATCCTCAGCCGGGCATTCAGCGTCAGCAAAACGCAGGGAAATTTTAACAATCACGTCGGACTTCCGCGCACAGTTCTTGAGGCAAATCACTCACACGACTTCGCGGTTTGGGAGCTCGGAATGAATCATCCCGGTGAGATCCGCGTGCTCTCGCGCATTGCCGGAGCTGATGCCGCTATCATCACCAACATCGGCATCGCGCATATTGAATTCATGGGATCGCGCCAGGCCATTGCGCAGGAAAAAGGCGCGCTGGCTGATTCGATCGATGCACAAGGATTCGTCGTTCTGAATGCGGACGATGAGTTCAGCGCAGAAATCGCCGGACGCACGCGCGGCCGCGTTATTTTCGCGGGAATCAGCGGCGGAAGCGTGCGCGCCGTGGACGTGGAGCAATCCTCAGCCGGGAGCGAGTTCACCATTCTCGAGGGTGCGCACCGCTGTCGCGCGCAACTGCCGGTGCCTGGGTCGCACATGGTGCAGAACGCGTTGCTTGCCGTCGCTGCGGCGCGGGCCTTCGGGCTTTCGCTCGAGGATTGCGCGGCCGGCCTGGGTTCCGCGCCGCTGACGAAAGCGCGGCTGCAAATTCGCCGGATCAACGGCGTGCAATTCATCGACGATAGCTACAACGCTAATCCCGATTCGATGAAAGCGGCGCTGCGCACGCTGATCGAGCTGGAAGCGGACGGAAAGCGGATCGCGGTCCTCGGAAAAATGGGAGAGCTCGGCGCTGAATCCGAACGTGGACATCGCGAAGTGGGCGAAACCGCTGCGACACTGGGCGTCGATTACCTCATCGCCATTGGCGACGAGGCGATGGCCGAGGCTGCACAAGGAGCGGGCTTGGAGAATGCATCAGCCGTGCACGACACCAGTGCAGCTGCCGATCTGCTCTCCGAGATCGCCGGCCCTGGGGATTTGGTGTTGGTGAAAGGGAGCCGTTCGGCGCGGACGGAGCGAGTGATCGAGGCGTTTGCCAACGGGGCAATCGGAACGCGCCAATGATGTACTACCTGCATCGTCTTAGTGATCAGATCGGCGGATTCAACGTCTTCTTCTATGTGACCTTTCGCGCCGTCGCGGCGGCCGTGACTGCGTTCGCCCTTTGCCTCGTCTTCGGCAACTTTGTCATCCGCAAACTGGTCTCGCTGAAAGTCGGCCAGCCAATTCGGACTGCGGCCGAAGTGCGGCACCTTGCCGAATTGCACGGCGGGAAACAAGGCACGCCGACAATGGGTGGCGTGCTTGTCATCGGCGCGGTTTTTCTTGCGAGCGTGCTCTGGGCGCGGCCCGATAACCGGTTCGTCTGGCTCGTCGTCTTCAGCATGCTTTACCTCGGCGCTCTCGGGTTCATCGATGATTATCTAAAGGTGACGAAAAAGAGCACGGAGGGCGTTCCCGGCCGGGTGAAACTGGCCGCCCAAATCCTACTGGCCTGCGTCGTCACGCTGGTTTTCCTCACCAGTCCTCTGCTCCAGGTGCAGGCGCGCTCGCTTTACCTGCCGTTTTTCAAAGTGCCCGTGATCACCAACATGGGGTGGATCACACTGATCTTTTTCGCCGTCGTCATTGTCGGCTCATCCAACGCCGTCAATCTGACCGACGGTCTCGACGGCCTCGCCATCGGCTGCACCGTGACCGTGGCGCTGGCTTACGCCTTTCTTTCGTATGCGGCGGGCAATTTCCGCATTGCCGAATATTTGCAGGTCCCATTTTATCCATTCACCGGCGAGCTCACCGTCATCTGCGCTGCGCTTGTCGGGGCTGGACTGGGCTTCCTTTGGTTCAATTGTCACCCGGCTAAAGTTTTCATGGGCGACACCGGCTCGCTCGCCATCGGCGGCATGATCGGAGTGGTCGCGATTTGCTGTAAGCAGGAATTTCTGCTCGCGGTCGTGGGCGGCGTCTTCGTCATCGAAGCGGTGTCGGTCATCATGCAGGTGCTCAGTTTTCAACTCACCGGCAAACGCATCTTCGCCATGTCGCCCATTCATCATCACTTCGAGCTGGTTGGATGGAAAGAGAACACCGTCATTGTTCGTTTCTGGATTTTATCGGCAATCTTCGCGCTCCTTGGTCTGGCGACGCTGAAACTGCGATGAACACGCGTTACCAAAACAAAAACGTGGCGGTGCTGGGGGCGGGCCTGAGCGGCACGGCGGCTGCGCTGTTGCTGCAAAAGGCTGGGGCCCGCGTGAGCGTGCTCGACAGCGCGGAAGAATCGAAGCTGCTGAAATCGACGCTCGACAACCTGCGCGCCAATGGCATTCGCGTCATCACCGGCGAAGCGGTTGATTCGAATCGCGACGATTACGACCTCGTCGTCCTCAGTCCGGGAATCGATCCCGATTCATCGCTGGCGCGGAATTTCTCCTCGCGAAACATCGACATCATCGGTGAGCTCGAGCTTGGTTGGGAATTCTGTGAACGGCCAGTCATCGGCGTCACCGGCACCAACGGCAAGACGACGACGACCGAGCTGATCGCGCAAATGTTGAACGCCTGCGGCCAGCGCACGGTGGCGTGCGGCAACATCGGCAAACCGCTCAGCCGCGTCGTGCGCGAGCAGTCGAAGCTGGATGTGCTCACGGTCGAAATCAGCTCGTTTCAGCTCGAGACAATCAAGACGTTTCGTCCACAGATTGCGCTCTGGCTGAACTTCGCGCCTGATCATCTCGATCGCTATTCCTCCGTCGCGGAATATCGAGCGGCCAAGTTACGGATCTTTGAGAACCAAACGGCGGACGATTTCGCAATCGTCAACGCGAGCGAAAACATTCCGCAGCTTAAAGCGCGGCGGGTCACCTTCAGCGCTTACAATGATCGCGCCGATTTCCGTTTGTGGAACGGCACAATTCATTTTCACGAAACACCGGTGCTGCGGTTGGCCGAGGCGAAGCTGCGCGGTTCGCACAACATTGAAAACCTGATGGCGACACTCGCCACCGGTCGCGCCCGGGGGCTGTCATTTGAGCAAATGGTGCCGCCGCTCTGCGCTTACGAGCCGCAGCCGCACCGTTGCGAGTTCGTGCGCGCTGTGCGCGGAGTCGATTACATCAATGACTCGAAGGCGACGAACCTCGATGCCGTGGAAAAAGCGCTTGGTGTGCAAACGAAACGGGTCGTGCTCATCGCCGGCGGCAAGGACAAAGGGTTCGATTTTCAACCGCTGCGCAAGTCTGTGAAAGAGAAAGTGCGCGCCGCAATTCTCATCGGCGAAATGGCAAACCGCATCTGCGAGGACTGGCGGGACGCGACGCGCTGCGAGATCGCCGGCTCGCTCGCTGAGGCCGTCGAGCGCGCACATGCCATCGCCGAGACCGGTGACATGGTGCTGTTTTCACCCGGCACATCTTCTTTCGACATGTTCAAAAGCTACGCCGATCGCGGCGATCAGTTTCGCTCATTGGTTCACGCCTTACCCAAATGAAACTCACGCTGGCAAAATTCCCGCAGCTGTTTGCCCGTAAGAAAAAGAAAACACTGCGCCTGAGCACGGCACGCCGAGCCTCCGCTTCCGGTGCGGACTTCGAGGAGATGTCCGAGCCGAACATGAAACTTTCGCGCGCGTTGCTCATCGTATTACTGCTGCACGTCGTCGCGGTGGGGGGGATCATCGCATTCAACGCGATTAAGAGCCGGCAGGAGCCAGTGATCGCGCCAGCGCATCTCAAAGCGCAACCGGCCGCCGCGGCCACACCGGAAGCGAAACCACTGCATACAATCCCCACCAGGCCGGAGAAAAAACCGGTCGCAGAGACCGCGAAGACCTACACCGTGGCCAAAGGCGATACGCCGGTAACGATCGCGAAAAAATTCAAAGTGCCGTACGACGAATTGCTCGCGGCCAATCACATCGATGATCCGCGCAAGCTGAAGATTGGCCAGAAGCTCATCATTCCGTTGAAACCGGCCAAAGGGAAGAAGGGTTCGGATTGAAGTCGAGATAATGCAACGCAAGAGCGCTTACTTCCTTTTTCTCGCCGTGCTGGCGATGCTCGTCATTGGCATCGTGATGCTTTTCAGCACGAGCGCCTTCGCGCGCGATGCGCATGGCGACGTTTACTTCTTCATCAAACGCCAGGCCGTCTGGCTCGGCATCGGGCTGAGCGCGTGCATCGCCGCCACGCTCCTCGATTACCACGTATGGAAACGGACCTGGTGGATCTGGTTCCTCATTGCGCTCGGCGCTCTGGCGCTTTGTTTCGTGCCGCACATCGGCCAGCGCATCAACGGCTCGCGCCGCTGGATTGGCTTTCATGGATTAAACTTCCAGCCATCCGAGCTGGCGAAGATCGCCGCCGTATTTTTCCTCGCCTGGTGGTTTGCGCGTTTCGAGAATCGCAGCGGCAACGTCATTTACGGCTTCGTCCTTCCGCTGGCCATTATCGCGCCCCTTATTTTCTTAATCATTACCGAGGTCGATCTCGGCACGACCGCGCTCATTTCGGCCACCGCCTTCGTCGTCATGTTCGTGGCCGGGACCAACGCGATCTTGCTGGGCACATTATCGGCCGGCGCGCTTGGCGGCCTCATCTTCATCGCGACATGCATGCCCGAGCGCATGACGCGGCTGCTCGCGTTCATGCACCCGGAAACCTACAAGGAAGACGCCGGACTCCAGCAGATGCAGGCCCTCATCGCCTGGGGCAGTGGCGGCATGGAAGGGCTCGGCCTCGGCAACGGGCGGCAGAAAATGCTCTACCTGCCCTACGCCCACACCGATTTCATTTTCCCAATGATTGGCGAAGAGCTTGGGCTGCGCGTCAGCCTCCTCGTAGTCTTTTTGTTCATCGTCATCATCGTCTGCGGAATGACGATCGCGCTTCACGCGAAAGATCGTTTCGGTCTGCTGCTCGGCTGTGGAATCGTCTCGCTGCTCGCCTTGCAAGCGGCGGTCAACATCGGTGTGACCACTTCGCTCCTGCCGAATAAAGGCTTGCCCCTGCCATTCATCAGCTATGGCGGATCCAACCTTGCCGCTTGTCTCTGCGGCATTGGCATTCTGCTGAACATTTATCGGCAGGCGAAACTGGAACCGGCGCAGACGAAACGCGTAGCGATGCGGGTGCGAGCGACGCCGAGAATATGAAGCGGAAGTGCCGAGTGCCGAACGCCGAGTGCCGAATGTTCGAAGCGCACTCGAGTCGCGCTCAATCGGCAATCGGCAATCGGCAATCGGCAATCTCATGAACGCGGTCATCGCATGCGGAGGAACAGGCGGGCATTTGTTTCCAGGGCTCGCGGTCGCTGAAGTGTTGCGGGCGCGCGGCCACGATGTGCTGCTGTTCGTTTCGGAAAAAGAAGTCGACGCGGTGGCTTTAAAGGAACATCCGGAAATTGCGGTGGAGAAATTGCCCAGCATCGGCTTGCCCTCGCCCTTTTCGCCCGCCATTCTCGGGTTTGTTCGGCGTTTCAATGAAAGCCTGGCCCGTTGCCGCTCGATTTACGGCCGCTTCAAACCGCAGGTCGTGCTCGGCATGGGCGGCTTCACTTCCACCGCGCCGGTGCTAGCGGGAAAACTGCGCGGTGTTCCCACATTCATCCACGAATCAAACGCCATTCCCGGCAGAGCAAACAAGCTGACCGCGCGCATGGTCCGTGCCGTCCTGCTCGGATTCAAAGAATGCGCGCCGTTCTTTCCCAAAGTGAGAACCGAAGTGACCGGCACGCCCATCCGCACGGAGCTGCGGCGCCTTCAGAAGAAAACTGCGCGCGAACAACTCGGGCTCACGGCCGACATGACCACTTTGCTGGTAATGGGCGGCAGCCAGGGCGCGACTGGAATTAATCAGGCCATGATCAAATCGCTGCCATCACTCCAGGCGGCGAGGCTCCAGGTGATTCATCTTACCGGGGCGCGCGAGGAAAAGCTTGTAGCCGACAATTACCGGCGCGCGAATGTGCCCGCTTTCGTGGCGGCTTTTCATCATCACATGGAGGAACCTTACAGCGCGGCTGATTTCGTCGTGGCCCGTTCCGGCGCGGCGAGTCTCGCCGAGATCGCGGCGTTTTCTTTGCCGTCGATTTTGATCCCGTTTCCCTTTGCCGCGGACGACCACCAGGCGCGCAACGCCGAGATTTTTTCGCACGCTGGCGCGGCCATCGTCGTGCGTGAGTCGGAGATTTTGAACGATGCGCTGGCGCGTCAGATTCGCTGCTTTCTCGAGGATCCGGCGCGGCTGCGAACAATGTCGGCGGCCTGTGCGCGGCTCGCGACCGGCAACGCCGCCACCGCGGTGGTGGAAACAATGGAACGCTACACGGCAAGGCCATGACGAGCGGAACCATGGCGCAGCTCGACCTGGCGAAGTTCCTCACCTGCGAGAGGCATCGCATTCACCTCATCGGCGTCGCCGGCAGCGGCATGAGCGGGATTGCGGCGCTTTTGCTCGAGCTTGGCCACCTTGTCAGCGGCTCGGACAAATCGGCCTCCATCGAGGTGGAGCGATTGCAGCAAAACGGCCTGCGCTTTTTTCATCAGCATCGCGCGGAGGACGCGGCCGAGGCTGAGCTGATTATTTTTTCTTCCGCCATCAGGGAGGATAATCCGATCCTAATTAGCGCGGGCGACGCCGGTAAGCCCCTCGTGCGGCGGGCGGAAGCGTTGGCCGCGATCATGTCGGGCAGACGCGGGATTGTCGTCGCGGGCATGCACGGAAAGACGACGACTTCGGCCATGACGGCGCACGTGCTGCGAGAAGGCGGCCTGCGTCCATCGCATTACGTTGGCGCTGAGATTCCCATCCTGGGCACGAACGCGCATTGGGACTGGCGCGGCGAATGGTTCGTGGCCGAAGGGGACGAGAGCGATGGCACGCTCACGTTTTTTCGCCCCGAGCACACCCTCCTGCTCAACATCGAGCCGGAGCATCTCGATTTCTACGAAGACATCACCGCGATCGAAAAAGTGTTCGCGCAACTGCTCGAGCAAACCTCCGGCATAGTTTTCTACAATGCCGATGATCCGATCTCGCGGCAGCTTTGCTCATCGGCGCGTTCTGTCTCCTTTGGACTGGGTGAGAGCGCGAGCTATCAGGCCAAGGACATCACGCTCGAAGATTTCTCCTCCGTCTTTTGCGTTTTCCGGAATGGAGCGCAACTCGGCGAAGCGCGCCTGAACGTGCCCGGCCGCCACAATGTGCAAAATGCTGTCGGCGTCATCGCGCTGGCGAGCGAACTGGGCGTTCCCTTCGAGAAGATCGCGAAATCGCTGGCGAAATTTCAGCATGCGCGGCGCCGGTTTGAAATAAAATACGCCAGCGATCGTTTTCTTCTGGTGGACGATTATGCCCATCATCCGACCGAAATCCGCGCGACGCTGGCGACGGCGCGCGCCATCGGGCGCAAACGCGTGCTGGCAATGTTTCAGCCTCATCGTTATTCGCGCACGAAAGCATTGCGAGATGAGTTCGGCGCGGCTTTCGATGGCGCCGACCGGCTTGTTGTCACTGATGTTTATCCAGCGAGTGAAAGACCGATTCCCGGAGTTTCGGGTCAGATGATTGCTGAGTCCATTTCTGCGCGCGGACATCGCGGCGTGACTTACCAGCGTCGCCTGCAACACGTCCATCGAGACGTTGGCAACATGCTGGCGAGCGGCGATCTCGTGCTGAGCCTGGGCGCGGGAAACATTCACGAACAACTCGCGCTCCTCGCAGCCGAGCTCGTGATTGCAGAAAAACTGAAGGCCATCGTGGGTGAAGACGGCGAAGTTCGTTTGCACGAGCCGCTGGCGAAGCACACCACACTCCGGGTCGGGGGGCCGGCCCAGTTCTGGGTCGAGCCGCGGACGGAAGCAAGCTTTGCCGAGCTGATCCGCTTTTGCCGCATGGAAAGTCTTCCGCTGTTTGTCATCGGCCGCGGTTCGAATCTGCTCGTGCGCGACGGCGGAATCCCCGGCGTGGTTGTTCATCCAAGCGGTAGCGAATTCGAGAAAATCGAAGCGCACGGGAACGAGATTCACGCAGGAGTGGGCGCGAAGCTGAAGGCGGTCGCATATGCGGCCCGCGATGCCGGGATCGGCGGCCTCGAGTGGATGGAAGGGATACCCGGCGAAGTAGGCGGCGCGCTGCGGATGAACGCGGGCGCCATGGGAGGCCAGACATTTGATAATGTCGTGCGCATTCGTCTGCTCGATGCGCAGGGTCAGCCGCACGAGAAAACGCCGGCAGAGATGGAAATAGGTTACCGGAATGTTCCCGAACTAAAGCAGAGTTATGCGATCTCGGCCGTATTTCAGGGTGAACGCTGCGGACGCGAGGAGATCGTGCGCAAGCTGGAGCGATCGCAGCAACATCGCCGCGCGACGCAGCCGGCCGCTTCCAGCGCCGGTTGCATTTTCAACAATACGGACAGCATCCCGGCCGGGAAACTGGTGGATGAGCTTGGGCTGAAAAATTGCGCCGTGGGCAAAGCGCGCGTCTCGGAAGTGCACGGCAATTTCATCGTAAATGACGGCGGAGCGACGGCGGCGGAGATGCTGGAGTTGATCGAGAAGATTCAGGCGAGAGCGCGGAAAGAGCGCGGCATCGAGCTCGAAACCGAAGTGCAAATCGTGGGGGAGGAGGAGTGAACAGGTGCGCTACTCGAAGCAGGGCGCGCGCACGCGACGGAGTGAAATGATGCATCCAGCTTTGCCAAAAAAAATTGCAGTACTGGTGGGCGGGCCCGGCTCGGAACGCGAGGTCTCGCTTGCCACCGGCCGCGGCGTCGCGAAGGCGTTGCGCGCCCTTGGCGCGGACGTGTTTGAGATGGAAGTGCGTGATGAGAACTTTGAGCTTCCGCCCGGCACGGAGCTCGCCTTCATTGCCATTCACGGGACCTTCGGGGAAGACGGTCAGCTGCAACGCATTCTAGAGGCGCGTGCAATTTCCTACACCGGCGACGGCGCGCGCGCGAGCGAGATCGCTTTTGACAAAATCGAGTCGAAAAAGCGGTTCGACGCGGCCGGAGTAACGACGCCGCGTTGGGAGGTGATCGCGCTGGGGGGAGCGCCTTCCATTGCGCTGCCCATTGTGGTCAAACCGCCCCGTGAAGGTTCCACGGTTGGCGTTGTTATCGTTAAAGAAGAAAAGGATCTGACGGCCGCAATCTCAGAAGTGGCGAGCTTCGATCGCGACTTGTTAGTGGAGGAATTCATTCCCGGTCGCGAGCTGACGGTCGGGGTGCTTGGTCCACAGGCGCTGCCGATTCTCGAAATCAAACCCAAAGGCGGGTTTTACGATTTCAACAACAAGTATCCGTTCTTGAATCCGCAGGCGGGCGGCGGAGCAGAGCATGTCTGTCCGGCAAGGATCGATGAGCAGCTGGCACTTCGAATTCAGGGTCTCGCGCTCGATGCCTTTCGCGCGCTCGGGCTGCGTGTTTACGGGCGCGTCGATGTTCTTTTGCCCGAAAGCGGCGAGCCGACCGTGCTCGAAGTGAACACGATTCCGGGAATGACTGAGGCCAGTTTGTTGCCGGAAGCGGCGGCGGCGGCGGGCATTAGTTATCCGGCGCTTTGCGTGCGCATCATCGAGCTGTCACGCGCGCGAGAGGAGGCGGCGCAGTGAAAGCACGCTCCAGCCAGGGTCGCCCGCGCAATCAGCGCGTCTCGAATTTGCGCCAGCGCAAACAACAGCATCTGCTCGATGTCAAGGTGCGCGCGCGCAAAGCGACGCAGCATCGGAATCGCCGCGTCCTCGTCTTTCTCTCGAAGATCGTCCTGGCCGTCGCTCTTTGCGCGGGAATTTACTTCGGCGCGCAATTCGGCATGCGCCGATTCTTTTTTGAAAATCCCGATTACAAGCTCGCGATGATCGACGTGCAGACGGACGGCTCCCTTCAGCGCGAGCAGGTGTTGCAGATGGCCGATCTGCGCGAAGGGGAAAACATTTTTCACGTCAACCTGGCGCAGGTGCATAACGCACTCGAGCGCTTGCCGCAGGTGGATGAGGTGGAGGTGGTGCGAAAGATGCCGAGTGAAATCGATATCCGCATCACTGAACGAAAGCCAATCGCGTGGATTACGAGCGAAAAACAAATCAGCGATCCGTTTCAATCTGATGTCGCCTTCCTGATCGACGCCCGCGGCGCCTTGATGAAGGAGAAGAAGTTGCTGCCGGAATATCTCGGCCTGCCATTGATCACCGGTTGCACGGGTGAATCGCTGGAGGCGGGCAAGATTGTCGAGTCGCTCGAGGCGAAAGCGGCACTCGAACTGTTGCGCCTCAGCGCCGGCAGTTTCATGCAAACGCAATTTCAGATTCGCGAGATCGATTTGTCGAGAGGGTATTGCCTGGTGGTGACGGACAAGAACCACACGCGCGTCATGCTCCCGTTCGACCATCTCGACCAAGAGCTTGAACGGCTCGAGCACTTCCTGGTCTATGCAGAAGATTCGAAACGCGACATCGAAACGGTCAACCTGCTCGTGCAGCGGAACATTCCCGTGACGTTTCAAAAACCGCCGAGCGAAGTGATTAACGACACGCTCGACCCGGAGGAGACGCCGCGTGTCATGAAAGCAATTCCGGTGCATCCATTGCCTGCTGCAAAACCGTCCGCCAAAGCGCCGGCGGAAAAAAATCAAAACGGACCGCAACCGTTTTCATTGCGGAAACAAAAACAACAAAAGGAGGAACGAAATGGCGAGTAATGACTTGATGGTCGGGCTGGAAATTGGGACGTCTAAAATTTGCGTCGTTGTCGGCGAGAGCAGGATGGACGGAACGACGAAAATTTTAGGCGTCGGGCAGGCGCCATCGCGCGGGGTGCGCAAAGGCGAGATCGTCGATCTGGAGACGGCGATGAAGTGCGTGCACGAGGCGGTGGTGGATGCTGAGCAGAAGAGCGACGTCATGATTCGCAGCGTTTACCTTGGCGTCGGCGGCTCGCACATTCAGAGCTTCAACAATCGCGGTTGCGTCCTTTTGCCGGAGGAGCGGGACGAGATCGATGAACAGGACATCGAGGACGTGAAGATCAGCGCGCGCGAAGTGAGCATCCCGGCGCAGAACGCGTTTCTGCACTCGATCATTCAGTATTACCACGTGGATGGTCAGGATGGCGTGCTTAATCCGCTGGGCATGCTCGGGCACAAATTGGAAGCGGATTTCCACATCATCCACGGCGTGCGCACGCGGATTCAAAACTCCATTCGTTGTGTCAATGAGTTGCCGCTCGAAGTCGAAGACGTGGTCTTCACCGCGCTCGCTTCGGCGCAGGTGGTGCTCACCCAGCAGCAGAAAAACCTCGGGGCCCTGGTCATCGATATCGGCGGCGGGACGACCGATTATATTTTGTATGTCGATGGCGCGGTGAAACAAAGCGGCGCCATCGGAGTGGGCGGTGATCACATCACCAACGATATCTCGATGGGGCTGCGCATCCCGATGACGCGCGCGGAGAAACTCAAACTCGAGGAAGGCAGCGTGACGCTGGGAAATTGTCTCCCCGGCGAAATGGTAGTGCTAAAGGATGATTCGGGATTTGCCGGCAAGGAGATCGAGCGGGAAACGCTCAACACCATCATTCATCTGCGGCTGCGGGAAACCTTCGAGCTGCTCAAGCGCCAGCTCGATGAGGAATCATTCATCAACTACATCGGTGAAGGGATCTTCATCACCGGCGGCTGCAGTTTACTGCAAGGGATCGAGCATCTGGCCGAGGAGATTTTCGAAATCCCGGCGCGAGTGGCGCACGCCCAGACGATGTCGGGATTAACGTCCGCCTTCGAGAATCCGCAGTTTGCCACCGCTATCGGCTTGATCAAATACGCGCAAGCTGTGCAGGTGGACCGGCCGCAGCGCAGGGGATTGGGGCGATTGATCAGCAAATTTTTCCCGGGAATTCGATGAGCGATTTTCTAACGAGAAACAGCCAAGGAGAAAGAACATGATTCAACTAAACCGAAATTACACTTTGCCCGAACGCGAGGAAGAGATCATCCCGATCAAGGTGATCGGCGTAGGGGGCGCCGGGTCGAATGTGCTCGATCGCGTCGTGCTCGATGGAATGGATAAGTCCGATCTCATCGCGGCGAACAGCGATGTGCAGTCGCTGGCCAGCTCAGTCGCGGCCGCGAAAGTGCAGCTCGGCCGCTCCATCACCCGCGGGCTCGGCACCGGCGGCGATCCTGAGCTGGGGTTTGAGGCGGCGCAGGAATCGGGGGACGAGATTCGCGAAGCGCTCGGCCAGGCGCGGCTCGTTTTCATTTGCACCGGACTCGGCGGCGGCACCGGGTCGGGCGCGGCGCCGGTCATCGCGCAAATCGCCCGTGAGACCGGTTCACTTGTGATCGCGTTTGCCACATTACCATTCAGTTTTGAAGGCAAGCGTCGTTCGGCCCAGGCGCAGGAGGCGCTGCTTCGGCTCCAGCAGATCACCGATGCGGTGATTTGTTTTGAGAACGACCGGATGGGAGACTTGGCCGCGCCCAAAGCGGGCATTCACCAGGCGTTCGCGCTGGCCGATATGACGGTGAGCCAGAGCGTGCGCTCGATTGTGAATCTCATTCAGCGGCCCGGGATCATGCGCGTCGGTTTCGATGATTTGCTCGCGGCGTTGCGCGGAGGCGGCGGGCGGTGCCTCTTTGGCTACGGTGAGAGCGACACCGATAACCGCGCGCACGAAGCGCTCCAGCAGGCACTCAAGAACCCGCTCATGGATCGCGGTCGGATGCTGGGAGAAGCGGCGCGCGTGCTGGTGCAGGTTTCCGGCGGCCCGGGCATGACCTTGGCGGAAGTGGAAATTCTGATGCGGGAATTGAACAAACATATCAGTGACCAAACGCAATTGCTCTTCGGCACAGCTGTAGATGGACGCATGGGGAATCGACTCAGTGTGACGTTGATCAGCTCGCTTGCTGGCGAGCTGGCGGTACCGGTCCCCGAGCAGAACTTCGCGCCGGTGCAAGATATCGCGTCACCACCGCCAAAAGTTGCGGAACGCGTGGTGGAGGCTGCGCCTGAACCAACAATGACGATCCCGCCGCAAGCATCGGAGCCGCAGCGGCAACCTGAAACCCACGAGCCCGAGCCAGCGGCCTCAAGCGAGAGCTTGCTTGCGCTGCAGGAGGAGATTCCGTCGCCGCAGCTCGTCGAAGAGAAGAACGAACCGGAAATCCCGCCGCAAGCTCCAGCGCCACAGCCGCGCATTATTCCGCCAAAAAAGAAACCGGTGGCAGCGACCCCGGCTTACGTCCCCAAAATTCTCCCGAAAGCGGAGCCGGAAAAGCCGCTGCGCGAAAAGGCGGCCAAACAGGAGACGCTGCAATTCGAGCCGGTGACGCGTGGTCGATTCGAAAAAAGTGAGCCGACAATTATCGAAGGCCAGGACCTCGATATTCCGACTTTCCTGCGCAAAAACGTGCGCGTGAAATGACGATCCCGGCCGGAGCTTTACTTCTTCACTAAATCCAAAATCGCGTTCGTCATCGCAATCATCCCGGTGCGAATCGTCGGCTCCGGCACAGGCGCGAACTTGCTTGAGTGCAAACTTGGCAACACCGGCGCACCCGGTTTCTTCGAATCGGCGACTTTTTCCGGCGCGACTGCGCCGACGTGGAAGTCGACTGTGGGAATGGAGTGATCGGGCAGGGTGTATTCGGAAAAATCTTCGCCACCCATGGTGGGATCGACCATTTCGACGTTTTGATCGCCCAGTGCTTTCTTCCAAACGGCGACGAGACGCTTTGTTAGATCCGGATTGTTGTAGGTCGCAGGCGTGAACAAGTCGCGCAAAACGTGCATCTCCGGCATTTTGTCCGGGGGCAAGCCAGCGGCCATGGCGCAGCCTTTGGCGATGCGCTCAATCGCGGCCAGGACACGCTCGCGCACATCGGATTTATAGCTGCGCACGGTTAGCTGCATCTTCACGTCATCGGGAATGATATTGTGTTTCGTCCCGCCGTGGATCGATCCAACCGTGACGACGACGGGCTCGAGAGGGTTGTTTTCGCGGCTGGCGATCGTCTGCCAGGCGTTGATCATTTCGGCCGAAAGCACAATGGGATCCTTGGTTTTGTGCGGGTAAGCTCCGTGGCCGCCAATGCCGTGCACGGTGACATCCACTGAGTCGACATTGGCGTAGGTGTAACCTTCCGTGACACCGATCTTGCCGGTTTCCAAATCAGCTTTGTCATGGAAACCGAGCGCGAAATCCGGCTTCGGCCATCGGGTGTAAAGCCCGTCCTTGAGCATGGCGCGGGCGCCGGTGCCGAGTTCCTCCGCAGGTTGTCCGACGAAAACGATCGTGCCGCGCCACTGATCTTTTAACTTCGATAGCGCCCGCGCCACGCCGATGAAGGTCGCGACGTGCACATCGTGGCCGCAGGCGTGCATGACGTGCACCTCGTCGCCGTTTTCGTTTTTCGTCACGACTCTGCTTGCGTAGGGCAGGCCGGTTTCCTCCTGCACCGGCAAGGCATCCATATCGGTGCGCACGAGCACGACCGGGCCGTCGCCATTTCTCATCAACCCAACAACGCCGAAGCCTTGTTGCTGCGGGTTGGCGTATTTGCCAAGATGATCGGTCACGTCGCAGCCCGCCGCTTTGAGTTCCTTGGCCACGAGTGCGGAGGTCTGCTCCTCGTGCGTCGAGAGCTCGGGATGAGTATGGCACTGTTTGTAGATCACGAGCAGCGACGGCAGCTCGGCATCGGCGAGTTGCTGCGGAGTTTGCTGACCAAACAGTGAGAGCGGGGAGGCGAAGAAAAGCGTCAGGAAAAGCCGAACGTTCATAAACGCAGCTTACACGCGCGGCACAACACTTGTCATCCCGAGCCGCGAAGACGGCGAGGGACCTCACTCAGGCTGCCTGCTGGGCCGAGTTATAAGTTGTGTGAGCGACACTTCGGATGAGAGGTCCTTCGCTGCGCTCAGGATGACAGGCTCACGCACGCGCCAGCTGCGCTGCACGCGATTCTGTAACGACGGTCAAACCTGCAGATGAAACCCGCAACAAGCTTACCCGCCGGAGTTGAAATTCGTGGAGAGATGGCGCGAGGATTCGAGGAGATCCTCACGTCCGAGGCTCTTGCTTTTGTGGCGAAACTGGAGCGCGAATTTCGCGGCCGGCGGGCCGAATGCCTAAAGCGGCGGCAGGAACGTCAGGCCCGGCTCGATGCGGGGGAATCGCTCAATTTTCTCACCGAAACGAAACAGATCCGCGACGACAATTGGACATGCGCGCCAATTCCGGCAGACCTGCGTGACCGGCGCGTTGAAATCACCGGGCCGACCGATCGCAAGATGGTGATCAACGCGTTGAACTCGGGCGCAAAAATGTTCATGGCCGATTTCGAAGACGCCAACTCGCCGACGTGGCGCAACATGATCGAAGGGCAAATCAATCTGCGTGACGCGATCCGCCGCAGCATCACGTTCACCAGCCCGGAAGGCAAAGAATACAAACTGAAGGAGGACCTCGCTGTGCTATTGGTGCGGCCGCGGGGCTGGCATTTAGTTGAGAAACATTTACTCGTGGACGATGAGCCGGTCGCGGGCGGCCTGTTGGACTTCGGTCTCTATTTTTTTCACAACGCCCGCGAGCTGATCGCGCGTGGCAGCGGTCCATATTTTTATTTGCCCAAGATGGAAAGCCATCTCGAAGCGCGGATTTGGAACGACGTGTTCAATCTCGCGCAGGACGAGCTGCGGCTTCCACGGGGCACGATTCGCGCCACGGTTTTGATCGAGACTATTCCGGCCGCATTCGAGATGGACGAGATCCTTTACGAATTGCGCGAGCATTCCGCCGGTCTGAACTGCGGGCGCTGGGACTACATTTTTTCCTGCATCAAACGATTCCGCAACAAACCGGAATTTGTGCTTGCTGATCGCGCGCTCATCACCATGACGACGCATTTCATGCATTCCTATTCGCTGCTTTGCATCAAGACTTGCCACCGGCGGAATACCTTCGCCATGGGAGGAATGGCGGCCCAGATTCCGGTAAAGAACAATCCGGCGGCAAACGAGGAAGCCTTCACCAAGGTGCGCGCCGACAAGGAACGGGAAGCACGCGATGGCCACGATGGCACATGGGTGGCGCACCCCGGGATGGTGCAGTTGGCCTTGGATTCATTCGACGCGGTGATGCCGCAGCCGAATCAAATCGATCGCAAGCGCGACGATGTGGAGGTTACGGCGCGTGATCTGCTCGATTTTGCTCCGAGTGAACCGATCACGGAACAAGGTCTGCGCCAGAATGTGAGCGTGGGAGTGCAATATCTGGAGGCCTGGCTGCGCGGACACGGCGCGGTGCCGCTGTTTCATCTCATGGAAGACGCGGCCACGGCGGAAATTTCGCGGGCGCAAGTCTGGCAATGGATACGAAGCGCACGCGGTGTGCTCAATGACGGCCGCAAAGTGACAAAGGAACTTTTCCGCAGCGTATTAGACGACGAACTTGGGAAGGTGAAGCGATTTACCGCGGATAAGTTCGATGCCGCGCGCCAGTTGTTCGACAGAATTACAACGGACGATCGCTTCGCCGAATTTCTGACTCTACCTGGATATGACAAACTCGACTGATCTTCCGGGTAGCGCACGCGTCTCGCGTGCTGGCGATGGCGTCCTCACCATCGCAGAATTCTCTTGTTCCATGGCTTTAGGTAAAGATAGTTTCGGCGCGACGCCGAAACCAGCGCGCGAGACGCGTGCGCTACCCGGAGCGGAGGCCGCGCATGCATAACAAATCGATATCCGAGTACTCGAGCGATTCCCGCTGGGACAGCGTCCAGCGGTCTTATTCCCGAGATGACGTGCGGCGCCTCCAAGGCAATATCATCATCGAGCACACACTAGCGCGCCGGGGCGCGGAGAAGCTTTGGGATCTGCTGCAGTCAGAGCCTTACGTCGCCGCGCTTGGCGCGCTTACCGGCAACCAGGCTGTGCAGCAGGTGCGCGCCGGATTGAAAGCGATCTACCTCAGCGGCTGGCAGGTCGCGGCTGACGCAAATCTCGCCGGCCAAATGTATCCGGACCAAAGTTTGTATCCGGCGAACAGTGTTCCCGCGGTGGTAAAGCGCATTAACCAGGCGCTGCAGCGCGCCGATCAGATCGCGCATTCGGAAGGCAGAGACAACATTGATTGGTTCGTTCCTATCGTGGCTGACGCGGAAGCGGGCTTTGGCGGAGCGCTCAACGTTTTCGAATTAATTAAGGCGATGATCGAAGCCGGCGCAGCCGGAGTTCATCTCGAAGATCAGCTTGCCAGTGAAAAGAAATGCGGGCACATGGGCGGAAAGGTGCTCGTGCCGACGGCGCAGGCGATTCGCAATCTCGTTGCCGCCCGGCTGGCGGCTGATGTTTGCAACGTGCCGACGGTTCTGATCGCCCGCACCGATGCCGGTGGCGCGGCGCTGCTCACCAGCGATGTGGATGAACGCGACCACGAATTTCTCGCCGGCGAACGAACAGCTGAAGGCTTCCATCGCGTGCGCGCCGGAATAGATCAGGCCATCGCGCGCGCGCTGAGCTACGCACCCCATGCCGACATGCTCTGGTTTGAAACTTCCAAACCAGACGTCGAAGAAGCGAAGAAGTTCGCCGAGAGCATTCACGAAAAGTTTTCTGGAAAACCGCTAGCCTACAATTGTTCTCCATCCTTTAACTGGAAAGCGAAACTCGACACCGCCACCATTGCCAAGTTCCAGCGCGAACTGGGCGCGATGGGCTACAAATTTCAGTTCGTCACTCTGGCGGGGTTTCACGCGCTCAACTACAGCATGTTCAAGCTCGCGCGCGGCTATCGCGACCGTGGCATGGCTGCTTATTCCGAGCTCCAGGAAGAGGAGTTCGCGGCGGAAGCTGACGGCTATACCGCGACCAAACATCAGCATGAAGTGGGCACCGGCTATTTCGACGAGGTCGCGAAAGTGATCTGCGGCGGCGAATCCTCCACCGCCGCGCTCGCCGGCTCAACCGAAGCCGAGCAGTTTCATTGAGCGAAACTGTTCCCGTTCCCGCGCTCACCGACAGCCGCCTGGCAGCGCTTTGCGCCGAAGCGACGCGGGATGCATTTGTCGAGTTCGAGACGCAGTTCGATGAGATTACGCGCCGGGCGCGCGAACGTTTCCTCGCCCGGGATTGGCACGGCAGCTTCGACGATTCGCGCGAGCGGCTGCGCCTCTATTCGCTCATTCTTGACAGCGTGACGAATCGCGTCCGCAAGTTGATGGGCGAACGCTTGTGCCATCGGCCTGTCTGGAGCGCGACAAAGGCGGCGTATTCAGCCCTCATCGCGCAGTCGAGTCGCTGGGACATCGCTGAAAGCTTCTTCAATTCGCTCACCCGCCGCGTCTTTGCCACCGAAGGCGTTAACCAGACGATCGAATTTATCGACACGGATTTCGACGCGCCGGCTGATCTGACTGCGATGACGCGCACTTATTCGGGAGCGGCGCGCGAGATCATATTGCAGCTGCTCACCGATAACTTTGCAGAAGATGAATGGCACGAGCTCAAACCGGTGGCCGAGCTTGCGGCGCAGCGTCTGGGCGAGATGGAGCAAATCGAAACGGTCGCGGCCGTGTTCTATCGGGGCCGCGGCGCCTACATCGTCGGCCGTGCCATGGCCGATGGCGCTTTCACGCCCATCGCCTTTTGCCTGCTTCATCCCGACCAACGCGGTATCACGCTCGACGCCCTCCTCCTAGGCGAAGCCGATCTCGCCATTTTGTTTTCCTACACCCGCGCTTATTTTCGCGTCGGCGCGCGATGCCCATTCGCTCTGGTGCGGTGGCTGCGCCAATTGATGCCGGGAAAACCGCTGGCCGACCTCTACAATGCGCTTGGTTACAATCGCCACGCCAAGACCGAATTCTACCGTGATTTCGTTCACCACCTGGAAAACTCGAGCGACTGTTTCACCGAGTCCGAGGGCACCCGGGGCATGGTGATGATCGTTTTCACCCTGCCGAGCTACGACGTCGTTTTTAAACTGATCCGCGATCGCTTCGATCAACCAAAAGAGAGCGACCGGCCGGAAGTCATGCGCCGTTACAAACTGGTCTTCGAGCACGACCGCGCGGGGCGATTAATTGAAGCGCACGAGTTCGAGCATCTGCGGATTCCGCAGAGTCGCTTTGCAGCTCCATTGCTTGCTGAATTGTTGCGCGATGCAGGGGCGACGGTCCGTCTCGAAGGCGGCGATGTCATCATCAATCACGCCTATGTCGAGCGGCGTGTGCGACCACTGAACCTGTTCTTCACCGATGCGAATAATGAGGCGGCGATCGGTGCGGCATGTGATTACGGGCAGGCAATCAAGGATCTGGCAGCCTCGAATATTTTCCCCGGCGACCTGCTCACTAAAAATTTCGGCGTGACCCGCCGGGGCCGCGTTGTCTTCTACGACTACGACGAGCTATGCTTTCTGACCGACTGCAATTTTCGCGCCCTGCCGCAGTCGCAGAGTTACGAGGAAGAGCTCTCCGCGGAGGCGTGGTTTTCGGTGCGCGAGAATGACATTTTTCCGGAAGAGTTCCCGCGCTTCCTCGCTTTCCCGGAACGTGCTCGAGAAGCGTTGATGCAGCGCCACGGCGATTTGTTTCATCCAAAGTTCTGGCGCGAGACGCAGGAGAAGCTCCGCGCGGGCGAGTTGCCGGAAGTCTTTCCCTATGCGCAGGAACGCCGGCTCATGGTGCGCGGACAGGCCGCTTGAGTCACGAAGAACGACCTTGCGCATTTTGCTTTCCTGATTTCGTAGAACGAAAGTTCCTTCCTTTTTTCCTGCTTTCCTGGCTCGTTATTCCGGCTCTTTTTCATGCGAATGAAGTTCGAGGAAAACACGCTGCTCTTTGGCGCTGATCCCACCGAGCGGATCGTCGCGATCGAGATGGGCGATACCGGGACGGTGCGCGTTCATCGACGGGAGAAGGACGGCAGCACCGTGGTGGAGGTGGAGCCGTTTCATCCCTTCGCCTGGGCGGATGCGGATGTCGCTGACCTCGGGATCGAGAACGCGCAGAAGCTTACGGGCGATCTGAAATACAATTGGCTCGTTACGGTCGATAGCTGGAAGGAGCTGATTGCGCTGCGAAACGGCCTGAAGCGCGCCGGACGCTCTTTCGTCGCGTTCAGCGATCCGGTACAGCATTACCTTACTGCGACGGGACGGACGTTGTTTAAAGGGATGGCCCTCGATGAGGTGAAACGGCTTCAACTCGAAGTCATCTCGCTCAGTGGCGAAGGCGACCTGGCCGAAGCTTCGCAAAATCATATCGCGAGCATCGCGCTCTCGGACAGCAGCGGGTGGGAGGAATTGATTGTGGTTGATCCTGCACGCGCGGAAGAATCGGAGCGTGACGCAATCCGGCGTCTAACGAGCTTGGTGAAAGAGCGCGATCCTGACGTAATCGAGGGTCACGACCTCTTTCGTTTCGATCTGCCATATCTCGTCGCTCGTGCCCGCAAGGCGAAGACGAAGCTTGATTGGGGCCGCAGCGGCGGCTTCTTGCGTTCACGGCCTTCACGACTTCAGATCGCCGAGAAGACGATCGACTACCCCAAGTTTGCGGTCGATGGCCGTCACTTCGTCGATACATTCCTTCTCGCACAGTTCTACGACGTGGGCATGCGCACATTTGGAGGCTTTGAGCGCATCGATGTGGCACAACACTTCGGCTTCTGCGACAGCGCCGATGTTTCGTCTTTAACTGGCAAAGAACTAGAGCGCGAATACCTGACGAGTAGCGAGCGGTTCAGAAAGCGAGCTATCTGCGCTGTTCGCGAAACTGAAGCTATTTCCGAGCTACTAACTCCGAGTTACTTCATCCAGGCGCAGATTTTTCCCTACAATTACCAGGACGTGATCGTGCGCGGCAACGCCACCCGCATTAACGCTCTCTTTCTCCGCGAATACTTCCGCCAGCGCCACAGCATTCCCGAGTTGCCGATGGTGCGCGGCTTCGAGGGCGGTTATACCGACATTTTTTTTACAGGCGTGGCGCGCAACGTCTGGCATTGCGACATCGCTTCGCTCTATCCCTCGGTCATGCTCCAGTTCGATTGTTTCCCGGTAACGGACCAGCTCCAGATCTTCCGCCACCTGCTCACCGATCTGCGCACTTTCCGTCTCGAGGCGAAGGCGAATATGCGCGTGGCCAAAGATGCGAAGCAGCAGCGCCATTATCACGCCTTGCAAAACACCTTTAAAATTTTGATTAACAGCTTCTACGGCTATCTCGGTTTCGCCCAGGGACACTTCGCCGACTTCGACGCCGCCGCCCGAGTCACTGAGATAGGTCGCGACTTACTTAAAAAGATGATCAACTGGCTCAAAGGGCAAGGTGCGCAAGTCATCGAGGTGGACACTGATGGCATCTACTTCGTCCCGCCGGAGAACAAGACCTCGGATGAGCTACGCCAGTCGTTAGGCAAAGAACTCCCGGCGGGCGTCGAAGTTGAGTTCGACGAACAATTCGAGGCCATGTTCAGCTACAAAGCGAAAAACTACGCGCTTTTAACTAAAGAGGGCGAGGTCATCATCAAAGGCGGCGCCCTCAAGTCGCGAGGTCTGGAGAAATTCCAGCGGGTGTTTCTCGAAGAGATGATCAAACTGCTGATGCAAGGTCAGCCGGAGGCGATCCCCACCTTGCGCGATCACTACGAGCGCCAGATCCGGAGCGGCGAGATGCCAATTGACATGCTGATGAAGACCGACACGCTCCAGGATTCGCTGGACAAATACCGCGCTAAAATCGGCGCCGGCGGACGCAACCGCGCCGCCGCCTACGAGCTTGCCCTCGCCAGCGGTCGCCTCTATAAACCGGGCGACCAAATCAGCTACTACATCAAAGCTACGCCGAAGAAGGTGGCGGCCTATGAAGCTGCCAAGCTAGCGAGCGACTTCGATTCACAAAATCGGGATGAGAATGTCGACTACTACGTGGGGAAGCTCGATGAGCTGGTGAAAAAGTTCCGCGGCATTATTCCGAGGCCGCCGGAGCCGCAGTTGTTATAAGCGGGCGAATCGTCCCGGTAATCTCGTAGTCGAGTCTCCAGCGGCGGACCTTATCGTCATCAGCAAAACAAACAGGCCAGCTCTTACCGGGCCGAGACAATCTAGTTGCTTGCTACCCGGTCAAGCTGGAGAGCGGCGCGCAGGTGCGGAACAAGACGTTTGGTGAACTCAACAGAATCGCCCGCGGAGAGGTGTGACCATTCAGGGCATTGAAAGCTCGCCAGCTCGGGAAAATCTTCGAAGTAAACTCCGGGCGCACCGGTTTGTTTCAGGAGTAGGTCCCATGTCTGCGGGCGGGGCGTGGTTTTGTCCTCAAGCTCCTTCAGTGCGCCGCTTACTGGGAACCTGACGAAGACGATCTTGCCGCCGCGCGCGCGCAGCTTGTCGACACAGGTCTTGGTATCGCGGAATCGCGTTTCGATTGCCTGCTGCATTTGTGACATAAATTTGTCCTTCGGCACATACGATGGCGGCGGAGGCGGGGTGAAGAGCGCAATCCAACCATTTTTCACGCGGTCCTGGAGACGGCCGGGACGCGCGCATTGCTCCACCATTCGCGCGCGCCGCTCGCGATCAACGGAGCAAAAATAGGGCGGCAGCCGTGGCGGCACGAGTGCGTAAGGGCGATTCGGAATGGGCAGCTCCTGAAGAAAAGCGTCCAGGGTCAAATCATCCTGTTTGAGAAAAGCAAAGCTCAGTTCCAGCGGAATCGAAAGCTCGTGGCTAGCCCGCTGCGCCCAGGTTTGGCCGTGATAGCGCTGCACCGCTTTCTGGGAGCGCTCGACCGGTGGACTGCCTGGGGGCGCGAAATAAATCCGCGGAAGAACGGAGCAGATGATCGTGCCATGAAAGCGTTCGTCGTTAGCCAGGTCTTCCAGCACCGGAAATGGGCAGGAGCCAGGAAGGGCAAGCTGCACGGGCCGTTTCCCGAGACCGCGCTCGATCTCGTCCAGATCGACATCGTACCACGCGCGCGAATCGCCAACGATGGCGATGGATTCGGGCTCGACGCGGCGGCGCGCCTCGGCCCAGAGATCGGTGGTATTGTTCAATGTCGGCGCGTAGCCGAGTGAGCGGCAATGGACTTCCCATGCGCAGACTGCGAGGAAGACCGCCGTAATAACAGCCACGGTGATTCCGCGCCAGGGCTGGCCGGGAATCACGCGCTCAAAACTGGAAGTAGATGAATGCATTGCTGCTGCCCTGGGTGAGTATGATTGCGCACGCCATCAAGAACCAGATGCTCGCGACCGTCCAGCCCGGCAGCCGGGCGACCACGGCCTCAATGGAACTATCGCGCATGCTCCAGTGGGCGACGAGCAGACCGAGGGTGACGGCCGCGACTTGCAAAATTTCCCGGGTGCTGAGGATGGCGTCGGAGCGCGCGTGAGTTCCGAACATTCCCCCGAGCATGCGGCTGGCGGTTTGAAAATTCGACGCGCGAAAATAGACCCACGCGACCAGCACGGCGAAGTAAGTGACGGCTCCCATGAGCAACTTAGCGCCGAATGTCTCCATCCACGGGGCAGGCTTGATCGATGCCTTGAGTAGCCGTTCCACCGCGAGGTAACTGCCGTGTAGTAATCCCCAGACGACAAAGGTCCAGGCGGCGCCGTGCCAAAGCCCGCCGATGAACATCACGATGATGAGATTGACCATGGCTCGGGTGGCGCCGCGCCGGTTTCCACCCAGCGGGATGTAGAGGTAATCGCGGAGGAACGTGGAAAGGGAGATATGCCACCGCCGCCAGAAATCGGAAAAGCCAACCGCGGCATAGGGAAAACGGAAATTGTCCTTAAGGTGAAAGCCGAGGCAGAGCGCCGCGCCGATCGCACAGGTCGAGTAGCCGGCGAAATCGCAGAAGATTTGTCCGGCAAAAGCGATCACGCCTGTCCACGAGTCGAGCGCCATGAGCGGCCCTTGATAGCCGAAGACGCGATCTGCTGAGCCAGCCAGCAAGGTGTCAGCAAGAACGACTTTCTCGAAAAGTCCCAGCGTCATGAGGAGCAATCCCCAGAGGAAACGTCCGCTCTGCCGTGGCGGCGGGGCCTCGAGCTGCGGGAGGAAATCACCGGCGCGCACGATCGGCCCGGCGACCAGCTGCGGGAAGAAGGAGACGGCGAGGGTGAAGTCACGCAAGGAGCGGGTCGGTTTCATCACCCCGCGATAAATGTCGAGCGTATAGGAGAGCGAGTGGAACGTGTAGAAGGAGATGCCGATGGGCAGGAAGACGTCGAGATGAGGCGGCTTGTATTCGATACCGCCGCGCGCCAGCACCCAGGTGAAATTCTCGAGCAGAAAATTCCCGTATTTAAAAAACCCGAGCATACTCAGGTTTACCGCCACGCTGATCCAGAGCCAGACCCTGCGCTCGCGCGGCTCCATGCGCTTTCCCATTTGCCGGCCGAGATAAAAATCGAGCGCGGTGGTCGAGAATAAAAGGGCGGCGAACGGTGGATTCCACGCGCCGTAAAAAAGATAGCTCGCGACTAGGAGCAGATTCTTGCGGCCATTCCACGAGCGCATGCTCCAGTAGAGACTGAGCACGAGCGCGAAAAAGACGACGAACGTGAGCGAATTGAAGAGCATCGCCCGCGTCGTTTAGCAGAGCTCGCCTTAGCTAACAACCTCAAAGCGGAACCGCTGAGTTGCGCGTGTGCTGCTGTCACGCGATGAATTTTCATGCATCGTCTTTCCCTGCTCATTGCTCTTGTCGCCGTGGTCGCGCTGTTCGTCACGGCTCAGAACTCCTGGTCGGCTGAGAACGATCTCGCCGACATCAAAGCCGAAGTGGCGAAGCGGCATGATGAGGCGGTGCAAAGGTTGCAGGAGTGGATCAAGCTGCCGTCGATCGCGGCGGAGGATCTCAATTATCCGGCGGGCGCGGAATACATGGCGAAGCTGGCGAAGGACGCGGGCTTTCAGCAGGCGACGGTGGTCGAGACGGATGGGAAGCCGGGGGTGTTCGCCACGCTCGACGCCGGCGCGGCCAATACGGTGGGTCTTTACTTCATGTATGACGTGAAGCAGTTCGATCCGACGGAATGGACTTCGCCGCCGCTCGATGCTGCGCTGGTGGACAAGCCGGGCTTGGGCAAGGCAATTGTCGGTCGCGGGGCGGTGAATCAAAAAGGACCGGAAGCAGCGTTTCTCGCGGCGCTGCATGCGATCCAGGGTGCGGGCGGGAAGATGCCCGTGAACCTAGTGATGGTGGCTGAGGGAGAGGAGGAAATCGGTTCGCCCCATATCGGCCAGATCGTGCACAAGCCGGAAGTGGAAGCGGCGTTGCGGAAATGCGCAGGGGTGTTCATGCCTGCGGCGATGCAGGACCTCGATGGCATCGTCACCGTGAATCTCGGATCCAAAGGTGTGATCGAGCTCGAGCTGGCTTCGAGCGGCGAAAAATGGGGGCGCGGTCCGGCGAAGGACATTCATTCGTCGCTCAAAGCGATGGTGGACTCGCCGGCGTGGCACTTGATCAAAGCGCTGAACACACTTGTCTCCGACGACGGCAATGAGATCACGATCGACAACTATCCGAAACCGCGACCGCTTTCCGCGGAAGAAAAGGCGATGATCGAGAGCGTCTCAAAGGTGCGCAGCGAAGCGCTCGCCAAAAAGCAGTTCAGCACGCAGCATTGGATCAATGATCTGCCGTGGGAGAAGGCGAACGAGCGATTGGAATCGCAGCCGACTGCGAACATCGAGGGCTTGGTCGGCGGCTATACCGGGCCAGGTGGCAAGACGGTGTTACCGCACAAGGCCGTGGCGAAAATGGATTACCGGCTCGTGCCGGACATGAAAGCCGCAGATGCATTGGCCGCCATCAAGGCGCACCTGGCCAAGCGCGGTTTCGGCGACATCGAAGTGAATATGACCGGTGGTTATGATCCGACGAGCACATCGGCCGATTCAGCCTTGATCAAAGCGCAGATCGCGACCTACAAACATTTCGGAATCGATCCGCTGTTATGGCCGCGGAATGCCGGCTCCTATCCAGGTTACATTTTCACCGGTGAGCCGCTCAAGCTTGCCGCGGGGCATTTCGGACTGGGACACGGAAGTGGCGCGCATGCCCCGGACGAATATTACCTAATTGAATCGACGAATCCGAGCATTCAGGGATACGACGGCGCGGTGATGTCATTCGTGGAATATCTTTACGAGATGGCAAAATAGCGTTGTCGGAGTTTTTCCCGGCAAAACCTCGAAGATCTTGCCAGTAGCCCGCGGGTAGCGTTCGTCCGCGTTCCCAATCTGAAACGTAAGTCTCTGCTGCTTCGGTAAATACGCAGTCAAGCCTGAGATGCAATTTTATGGAAATTTTATGCCAAAACCGGTTGTCAGGCGCGCTTTTTGCAGTATAAAGGCCGTCCCCCAATGAACAAAACTCTCCCCATTTCCGCTTTCCTCGCCGGGTTCGTCGCGCTTATTCCGCTGACGGCTTCGGCCATGACCTCGCCGGCTTCCCGCCCGCAGAAGTTCGTTTTTAAGGACGCTTCAGGAGCGGCCAACTCGGTTAATGTGATCGACAAGTATCAACCGAGGAAAATCGTGCGGCTCTTTAGCAACAGTCGCGGGCAGATTGATCCAAAGCTGATGCGGGCGGCAACGATCGCGGAGGAGCGGGCACACGCGCATTCGCGTCGGATGTGCTGGCACGCGGTCAAAGAAGCGCTACTCGCCTCCGGCGTGGTGAGCTCCCGTCCGAAGACAGCGTTGGCCAAACAGGCCGGCCAGGAACTGGTGAGCAATTACGGTTTCAAAAAATTGCCGCTGACCGACCCGTACCAGGCGCCGGTTGGCGCAGTGCTTGTTTACAACGCGAAACGCGCGGCGGGACATGTGGAGATTCGCACCGCTGACGGTTTTGTGAGCGATTTTCGCTCCGCAACGCCATCGCGGCGCCCTTTACTGGGCGTTTTTGTGAAATCGTAAGCGCAGCGACGTCATCCTCGACTGCCGCGCGGATTACCGCCTATTCCGCTCGCAACGCCTGCATCGGATCGACGCGGGTGGCACGATTAGCTGGGAGCAGGCAGGCAAGCGCGGCCACCGCTCCAAGCAAGAGGGTCACGGATCCGAAAGTCGAGAGATCATAAGCGCTCACTCCGTAAAGCAGTGAAGTGAGCAGTCGAGTGACAAGGAGGGCGATGATGAGTCCAATGATTGACCCGATCGCTGCCAGCATCATTCCCTGTCGGAGAATGAGAGCGCGCACATCGCGCGATTGCGCACCGAGCGCCATGCGCAGCCCGATTTCGCGCACCCGGCCCGCAACAACGTACGACATTACTCCGTAAATGCCGACAGCGGCGAGGAGGAGCCCGAGCAGGCCGAAACTTCCGAGGGCGGTCGCGGCCACGCGCGCGGGGAAAAGCGGAATGCGCATGTGTTCGCGCAACGTTTTGACTTCGGTGAGCGGCAGGGTGGGATCGAGCTCGTGCATAAGGCGACGCAAGGCCGCGAGCGCGCTCGCCGTCTCGACGTTGGTGCGGGCAACGAGGGTGATTCCGACAAGCGAATCGCGCAACAGCGGCCGATAGACCGCCGGCTTCGGAGCCTCGCCCAGGCTGTTGTATTTGCCATCGCCGCAGACGCCGATGATTTCCCAATACGGCTTGTCGGGACCGGAGAAGTTAATGCGTTTCCCTATCGCTTCCTGCCCGGGGAAAAACCGTCGCGCAAACGTTTCATTCACGATAACGCGGCGCGATTCCGCGTTAGCTTCGTCCAGCGTGAAATCGCGGCCGCGTAACGGCACACCGAGCGTTCGGAAGTAATCGGGCGTAACCGTGAGCGGCACAGCCAGTGGTAAATCGCTGCTGCTCATCGGCGGCTGGCCCTCGAGGTAAATAGTGGTGCTGTTGTAATTGAGGCTGAGCGGCAGATTATCGACGAGCGCAGCGGAAACGATACCTGGCAACGCCTGGGCCCGATCGAGAACCTGTTTGAAGAAGGCGCGCGCTTTCGCTTCATCGTAACCTTGCAGCCCGAGATCAAAGGAGAGCGCGACGGCGTTCTCGGGATTAAACCCCGGCCGCATTCGTTGCGCCGCCTGCAAGCTGCGCACCATCAGGCCAGCGCTGGTGAGCAGGACGAGCGAAAGCGCGACCTGCGCCACCACCAGCGAATTGCGCAAACGCGAGCGGCGAAATCCGGCCATGGCGCTCTCTTCTTTGAGTGCCGGAATCAGCTCAGGTTTGGAAGATTGCAAGGCGGGAATGAGACTAAACGCGATGCCGGTGGCGACGGAAATCACAAGGGTGAAAACGAGCACGCGCCAGTCGATGCGCAGATCGAAGAGCAGCGCGAAATCCATCGGCAGTTTGATGGAGCCGACGAAGCGATTAATGGCGGCGGCGATCAAAATGCCGAAGCCTCCGCCGGCAAGCGAGAGCATCACGCTTTCGGTGAGAAGCTGACGCACCAGCCGGGCGCGTCCGGCGCCGATGGCGAGGCGCACCGCGATTTCCTTACGCCGCTCGGTCGTGCGCGCCAGCAGAAGGTTGGCCAGGTTCACGCAGGCGAGCAGCAGAACGAGCGCCCCCACCGCCATGAGCACGCCCGAAAGCGCGAAAACGGAATTGCGGATGTCGGGCAGGAACAGTCCCGGCGGAATCAGGCGCACACCGCGTCCGACATTTTCCGCCGGATGCTCGGCCGCCAGCTGCGCGGTCAGGCTCCGCAACGAGGCTTCCGCCTGCGGAATGCTCACGCCCTTTTTGAGCCGGCCAACGGCGAAGAGATTGTCGCTGTCGCGCTGATCGCTCCATCTGCTGCCGATCTCGATGGTCTTTGCCATCATCATCGGCGTCCAGAATTGCGGCGCATAGGCGATTTCGGTGCCGACGAAATCTTTGGGCGCGACACCGATGATGATAAATGGATGGTTATTAAAAGAAACCGTGCGGCCGATGACCGAAGGATCTGAGGCGAAACGTTTTTGCCAGCAGCCGTAGCTTAAGACTGCCACGGGATGTGAGTCGGGCGTTTTGTCTTCTTCAGGCGTGAAGGCGCGACCGAGCACCGGCCTGACGCCGAGCACGTCGAAGTAATTGCCGGAGGCGAGATAACCCCAGACGCGTTCGTTGTTGCCATCGTGGCTGAGGTTGGCCACGACCACGCGATAAGCGATGAGGCCGGAGAAAACTTCGTTGCGGTCGCGGTAATCTTTGTAGTTGGGATACGACTGGAGCGTGATGTCGGCGTCCTTGTGCAGCGTGCCGTAAACTTCGACGAGCTGTTCCGGCTCGCGCACCGGCAGCGGGCGAAGGAGGACGGTATCGACGAGGCTGAAGATGGCGCTGTTAGCGCCGATGCCGAGCGCCATCGAAATAATGGCGAGAAGGGTGAAAAGCGGACGCTTGCGAAGCTGGCGCCAGCCGAAACGGATGTCGTGAGAAAGGATCGGCATGCCGGTGAGATGCGACCGGGCGACGATTTGGATTCAGGCATTATCGCCCCGCGCCCGCGCGAGCGCAAGTTGCTTCCGGCCCAACCACAAACTCAAACCGCACCAAAACGCGACCAGCGGCACCGCGACATAACTCGTTAGGCGAACGTCGAATCCAAGGTTGTGCAGGCCTTTGTAGGACCACGCGCCAGCCTGATCGCCGGAACGATAGCCGAAGGTGTCAATGAAGCTCTTCGCTTTGTATTTGTCTTCGCGCTTCAAGACGGTGAAGAGGATTTCTCGTGCAGGCCGAAGAAGGGCGAAACCAGTTGCGCGGCGCACGACTTGAAACACCGCCAGCACGGTTAGAATTGGCGCATACCCGATGGCAAGAAAACCGATCCCGCTCAGGGCCGGCATGAGCACCAGCGTGAAACCGACGCCGGTCCATTTCAGCAAACGACTCGTTAGACAGACTTGGAGGAGAACTGTGAGGGTGTTGACCGAAAAATCGAGTTTGCCGAAATACGCCGTTCGCGCGGCCTTGCTCGTCAACGCCTGGGTAAGTTCAACCTGCTGGAAATTCGCCCATGTGTTCGTGAGGGTGTAGATGAAAATGAAAAGCGCGAGCGCGAACAAATAGGGCGACCGGCAAACGTGCGTGACGCTGTCCCAAATGTTTCCGCCGATCGGCTTCTCCGCCGCCGCGGCTTGATCCTGCTCGCGAAATTCCACCGGGAAAAAACGCACGCATTGGGCCGCGATTTCAAACATCGCCGCAGACATCAAGCAGAAGACGCCGGTACTGAATCGATCGACCAGGAATGTTGGAACAAGCGGGCCGAGGATTGCGCCTAACGAACCGCCGACGGCAATGAATCCAAAGAGGCGTTTGCCTTGTTCGGCAGTGAAAAGATCGGTCATGAAAGCCCAGAAAAGCGTGGTGGCGAAAAGATTAAAGACGCTCACCCAGACAAAGAACGAACGTGCCAGCAGCCATTGCCAATTCGCCGGCACCACGCGCAGGAGCAGAAAAAAGATGAAAAGGTTCGCGATAGCAAAACGATAGGCGATAGGAAGAAACTTCCGTCGCGACATGCGCGTAACAATGGCGGCGAAGAGAGCGTTCGCGATCAACATGCCAATGAGCGTGGCGGTGTACATCCAGGGCAAATTTTCCACACCGCTGCTCGCGCCGATTTCTTCGCGAATCGGGCGCAGAATGTAATAGCCGGCGAGGACGACGAAGTTGAAAACGAAGGCCAGCCACATGGCCGCACGTTCGTCAGGCCGAACGTCAACGATCTTCTTGAGTGCGCTCCTCATTCAATCCGGAGATCAGTCATAGCGACCGATGTCGAGGCAGCGCGCGGACAGGCTTTAACGACAATTCCACGGCATCCTTCGACTCCGTCGTTTCGCTCAGGATGACGGTCGTTGTTGCTTATGCCACGCTGTCAGAACTTCCCTCTCGCGTTCCGCAGTCAATCCCGCGCGCAATTTTGTTTGCCGGTCTTGCGGCAAGCTCTTGAACCACGACAGAGTGTCGCGCGCGGTATCCGCGAGCGGGCGAAATGTCAGGCCTTTGCCGAGCGCGCGGCTGATGTTCGTCCGCGCGAGGCCGCTTTCTTCACCTGTCCACACCGGCATATCTGACCAGGCCTCAACTCTTTGGTTCGTTAGAAAATCCGCAGGCACCCAGGTGAATTTGGCATCTGAACGAAGCGCTTCCTTCATTCCATCCAGCATGCCGCCGATGCCGAGCGCCCCGGCCGGGCCGGTCGCGTTATAGATTCCAGTCTCGCGATTTTCCGCCATGCGAATTGTCCATTCAGCGAGATCACGCGCGTCAATGAATTGCACGGGATCATCCGGTTTGCCCGGCGCGAGCACCTCCCCGCCACGGTCGACTCGCACCGGCCAGTAAGTAAATCGGTCGGTCTCATCACGCGGACCGACGATTAATCCCGGCCGAATGATCAGTGTTGTTCCCGGGAACAATTTCTCGGCTTCGCGCTCGGACAGCGCCTTGAGCGGACCGTAAGTCTTGTAGCCCGACGCCTTCATTGCGTCGAGCGTTTCCTTGAATGGGTCCGAACCTTCGTATTTAGCCAGCGGCGCGTTTTCGTCCGCGCCTTTGCCCGGGTCGGCATAAACCGAGATGCTGGAAATGAAAACGTAGCGCTCGACGTGACCCTTGAGGACTTGGGCCGCGCTGCGGACCCACGCCGGCAACGTTGTCGGATTATCGATTACCACGTCCCAGGTGCGTCCTTTCAGCGCCTCGAGCTGGCCATTGCGATCACCAACGAGCTGCTCAACGTCGTTCGGAAGCTCGCCGGGATGCGTTTTGCCCCGGTTGAACGTCGTAACCTTGTGTCCGCGAGAAAGCGCGTATTTCACCTGATACGGCCCGGTAAATCCGGTGCCGCCAAGGATGAGGATGCGCAGAGGGTTCACCGGATTCCCGGCCAACAACGAGGTCGATCTTGTCTGCAAGGCAAGCGCGCTTGCGACTGAAA
>JBKPQR010000019.1:0-42476 GCA_046734175.1 Verrucomicrobiota bacterium
GGTGGTTTTGTCGTTTTCGGTGACGCGATCGCCGAGAGTGCCGATGAGGAAACCGCGCTCCAGGTTTTCCCTGATGCGAAGCAAAGTGTCAGGTCGATCGGGAACAATAACGGTGTTTGCAATGTCCGGGTTGAGGCTGTCGAGAAAACGGGTGAGGTTTTCGTTGTGCTCGATATTCATGAGCACTTTGAGCTGAAAGCGCTTCGTCAGGCCGAGTGTTCGCAAGACTTCGAAGCTGCCGAGGTGTGAGCCGAGAAGGAGACACCCCTGACCGTTTTCCACATGCCGATGGAGGATCTCAGCGCCGCTGACTCTGACATTAAAGCGCTCGAACTCGCCGCGCAAAAGATAGACGCGATCGAGAATGGTGGAAGCGAAGCAATGAAAATGGCGAAAGACATCCCACCAATGGACCGGCCGGCCGAGCACACGTCGAAGGTATTGATAAGAGACTCGCCGCGCTGTCATGGCGGTCAGGACGAAATAGAGCGCGATGGGATAGAGCAGCGCTCGCGCAACGGTCCGGCCGGCACGGAGAGCGATGCGATGGAACAAGCGCAGCGTCAACGGCGTGCCGCGCTCGGGCAGGCCGGTCCAGCGATGAGCGGGCAAGGTTGCCGTTGCGCTTTTGATTGCGGCCACGCTTCATCTTAATCGCACTTCGGCGCGAGTGGATGGAAAAACGACGACGGCCGCGTTGACAGAAAGACCGATCATCGCAGCATGTGCCGGTGAGATTTGAAAAGCAGGTCGCGGTCGTCACCGGAGCGGGAAGAGGAATCGGCCATGCCATAGCTTTGCGCCTGGCAAACGAGGGCGCGCGCGTCGCCTGTGTCAGCCGCACCGAAGCTAACGCGGCGAAGACAGCGGACGAGATTAACGCAACCCACGCTAATGCTGCCGCCGCCTACGCAGTGGATGTTGCTGATCACGCGGCGGTGCAAAAAATCGGACGGCAGATTCTCACTGATTTCGAGCGCGCTGACATTTTGGTGAACAACGCCGGCGTCACCCGCGACAGTTTGAATATGCGGATGTCGCCGGAGGACTGGGACTTTGTTTTAAACGTCAATCTGAAAGGCGCATTCAATTTCACCCAGGCCGTGCAGCGGGCCATGATCAAGCAACGCAGCGGTCGCATCATCAATATCAGCTCGGTCACGGGCGTGATCGGCAATGCGGGCCAGACCAACTATGCGGCGAGCAAGGCGGGCCTGATCGGTTTTACAAAATCACTCGCGCGCGAGCTGGCCAGCCGCAACATCACGGTGAACGCGGTCGCGCCGGGATTCATTTCCACCGATATGACAAGCGGTTTATCGGATGAAGTGAAAAGCTGGTTCCATGACCGTATTCCGCTGAAACGGGTGGGCCGGCCCGAGGAAGTGGCGGCGCTGGTGGCATTTCTCGCTTCGGGCGAGGCCAGCTACATCACGGGCCAGGTCATCTGTGTGGACGGCGGAATTGTGATGTAAGAACCCACGCTGCTCGCAATTCCATGGCGAACACCATTCTCATCGGCGCGCAGTGGGGCGACGAAGGCAAAGGCAAAATCATCGATGTGCTCACGGCTGCGGCGGACATCGTGGTGCGGAGCCAGGGCGGCAATAATGCCGGACACACCGTCATCCATGGCGGCAGGAAATACATTCTGCACCTCATTCCTTCGGGCATCCTGCGGCGCAAAAAAGTCTGTGTCATCGGCAACGGCGTCGTGGTCGATCCGGTGGCGCTGGTGCGGGAGATTGAAGCGCTGCGCAAAATGGGAATCGTGATTGAGCGGAATTTGCTCATCAGTGATGCGGCCCACCTCGTCCTGCCGTATCACGCGGCGCTCGATGAACAGCGCGAGCTGCGAAAGGGACGCGCCAGGATCGGCACCACCAAACGCGGCATTGGCCCGGCTTATGGTGATAAAGCTGCGCGCACCGGACTGCGCATCTCTGACCTCATTCAGCCGGCGCTATTCTCGAAAAAGCTCGCGGCCAAAATGCGCGAGAACAATGCCATCCTGCGCGCGCTCGGAGCTGAGCCCAATGATTTTGCCGAAGTCAATGCGCGCTATCTTGCTGCGGGGAAAGTGCTCACTCCTTTTGTTGGCAACACGGTCGTGTTTCTTCATCGCCAGATGCAACTCGGACGCGAGATTTTGTTCGAAGGCGCCCAGGGGACTTTTCTCGATATCGATCACGGCACTTATCCCTATGTCACTTCATCAAACACGACGGCGGGCGGCGCCTGCACTGGCACGGGCGTGCCGCCGCATCGGATGGATCGCGTCGTCGGCGTGATGAAGGCATACACCACGCGGGTGGGAGAAGGGCCGTTGCCGACGGAAGACGCGCGCATCGCAGATATGCTGCACAAGATGGGCCGTGAATTCGGCGCGACCACGGGCCGGGCCCGGCGCTGCGGTTGGTTCGATGCCGTCGCGACCCGTTACGCCACCATGATCAACGGCATCGATGAGCTCGCCATCACCAACCTCGACGGCCTCGACACGATCGACCCGATCTCCGTTTGCACAGCCTACCGGCTCAATGGCAAACGGCTCTACGTCCCGCCATCCGATTCGGTGCAATGGAATAATTGCGAGCCGCTTTACCAGGAATTTCGCGGCTGGAAACAATCGACGCGGTCGGCGCGGCGATTTTCCGATCTACCGGCGAAGGCGAGGATTTACCTGAAAGCGATCGCGAAAATGACCGGCGCGAAGTTAACGATGGTGAGCGTGGGCCCGACACGGGCGGAAACAATCATGCTCTGACGATGGCAGCGAAGATCATTCCGCGTCACGTTGCCATCATCATGGATGGGAACGGGCGCTGGGCGAGGCAACGCGGCCTGCCCCGGATCAAAGGTCACGAGCGTGGCGCGGAAGCGGTGCGCGAATGCGTCGAAGGCTGCGGCGAATTGAAGATTGAATATCTGACGCTGTATGCGTTCTCGGCCGAAAACTGGCAGCGACCCAAGAGTGAAGTGTTCGCGCTGATGCGGCTGCTGGAAAAATTCTTGAAGGACAAAACCCCGGAGCTGCTGGAGAAAAATGTGCGTTTGCAGGCCATCGGGCGATTGACGGATTTGCCGGAGAATTGCCAGAAGCGGCTGCACGATTCGATCGAACGAACCGCGCGAAACAATGGGCTCACCCTTATCCTGGCGCTGAGCTATGGCGGGCGCGACGAGATCATCGACGGCATTCGCAGTTTGCTCCGCGAAATCGAGGCCGGGCACATCGACAGTGCGATGATCAACGCGGAGATGTTCAGCAAACATCTTTATACCCGGTACTATCCCGATCCGGACCTGCTCATTCGCACTTCCGGCGAGATGCGGATCTCGAATTTTCTCCTCTGGCAACTCTCCTACACGGAGATGTACGTGACGCCGAAACTGTGGCCAGACTTTACCCGCAAGGATTTGTTCGCGGCGGTGGAAGAGTTCGGGAAACGGCAGCGCAGATACGGCGCGGTGTGATACGCGCGCCGTGCTGCCGGTCGGGTCGAGCAGCGCACGCGTCTCGCCTGCGCTGCCCGGAATGAAGCGATGCGTTAGACCAGTTCGATCGCGATCGCGTCCACCACGAGCTTTCCGGCGTGAGTCAGAACCAATCGATCTTCACTTTGCCGAAGCAGGCCTGTATTGATGAGATCGCGCGCGGATTGCGAGGAGACGATGCCGGCCGAGATTCCCTCGCGGGTGCGCAAGCCAAGTGCGATGCGCTCAGTCCGTTTCATCGCAGCGGTGAGCTCTTCAGTTATCTCAACCGGCGATTCACCGGCAAACAGACGCCGCGCATATTCGCGATGATCAGCTACGTTTTGCCACCGCCGCAAAGCGCGCGTTGACCACGCGCTGGGGCCGAGCCCAATGTAATCGGCGCCGCGCCAGTAAGCTTGGTTATGCAGTGAGCGAAAGCCGGGCTGCGCGAAATTCGAAGTCTCGTAGTGTTCGTAACCGGCGCGCCCGAGCGCGTCGATCGCTATCTCGAAAAAGCGCGCCTCATCATCGTCGTCCGCGCGAAATTCGCCCGTTCGCAAGCGCGTCAGAAACTCGGTCTTCTCCTCGTAGGTGAGGCAGTAGGTTGAAATATGTTCCGGACGCAGCGCGATCGATTTCTCGAGAGATGCGCGCCACTCCGCTTCGGTCTGGCCGGGCAGGGCGAACATGAGATCGATGCTGATGTTATCGAAACCGCACTCCCGAAAAACGCCGAACGATTGCTCCGCCTGCTCCGCGTTGTGCTCGCGCCCGAGCAAATGCAGCAGCGCGTCGTCCCAGCTTTGCACTCCGAGGCTGATGCGAGTGATGCCGCCCTGCCGCAGTGCTTCAGCCTTGCTTTTCGATATACTTCCTGGATTCGCTTCGATGCTCCATTCACGAATACCACTCATATCGAAAACCTGCCCGAAACCGGCCAGCAGATTCTCCAGCTGCATTGTCGCGAGCGCGGTCGGTGTTCCCCCGCCGAAGAAAATTGTTTCCAGCGCGCATGGGACCTCCTGGCTGATGCGCTCTGCTTCCAGAACAAGCGCCCAGCAAAACCGCGCAACTTCTTCGCTGTTCCCGCGGGTCTTGTAAAAAGCGCAGTATGGACAGATGCGCGCACAAAAAGGGAAATGGACGTAAAGATGACGCACGGCCTTTGAGTTGTTCCGGGCGTTGCCATTCATGAGGAGATTTCCTTTGCGTCTTTTTTTCTCCGCGCTGCTTGGGCTCGCCGCGCCTTGCGCCATCGCGCAGAGTCCAGCGCGGCCATCGGTCGTTTACGTCGTGCACAACGCGAACGCGATCAAGCGCTACAAAACAGACCCGGCGATTGTGCGAACAATGGTGAACCGGCTCGTGACGGCGGCGACAAACCAGCCTGATGTGACCAGCGCATGGAGGTCGCTTGTTGGTCCAAAGGATAAAATTGGCATAAAGATATCCGCAATCGGCGGCGAGATTTTCACGACCCACCGCGATGTAGTGGAAGCGATCGTCGATGGCTTGGTCGCAGCCGGGCACGCGCGCGAGAGCATCGTGGTGTGGGACCGCAGCGTGGGCGGAGCCGTCGAAGCGGGATATCGTGCCGACCGCTACCGGCTGCTCAGCATTCCGCCGCGTGACGGTTATGATTCCAAAGCCGTGATCAGCGCCCCGCTACTTGGAAACCTTGTCTGGGGCGATCTGGAGTATGTGCCGCGGCCGAGCGGGTTGCTTTCCGAAACGGAGAACACGAGCACGTTGAGCCACGTCGCCCGCATTTTGGGTGAGCTGACGAAAGTGATCAATGTTCCGGTGATGAGTGACAGCGAAACGAATGGGATCGCCGGTTGTATTTACAACATGACCGTGCCGAATGTGGACAACTGGCGGCGTTTCACTCAAGGCAATCCCTTCGGGGCTTCGAGTCTGGCGGAGCTTTACAGCGATCCTATGATCGGCCGTAAAGTGGTCTTGAACATCGCTGATGGATTGCTCGCCGAATACGCGGGCGGACCGCAAGCACGGCCAAATTACCAGGTCGATCACGCGAGCATCTATGCAAGCCGCGATCCAGTGGCGCTTGATGCGGTGATGTTGCGACAAATTCAGCAATGGCGGGCGCGCGCAAGTTTGCCGCCCCTCGCCGAAAAGGCGCGACACGTCGAGGCGGCCGCGCAGCTGGGGCTCGGCAATGCCGATCTGAGCAGGATTGTGGTGCGTGAAGTTTCGCAATGATGGACGCGGCTGACGAATTGCTGCGCGATGTTTCGCGCTCCTTTTATCTTTCTATTCGCGCGCTGCCACGCGTTTTGCGGAAACCGGTTGGCCTCGCTTATTTGCTAGCTCGCACGACTGACACGATCGCCGACACCGCGGCAGTGCCGCTCGATGCGCGGATCGGAATGCTGGAGGCGATGGTAGGCGCTATCCAGGGCAAGCCTGCTGGGGATATTGCGGCAGAACTGCAGCGGAGTTTCACGCCGCATCAGCAGAACGAGGCAGAGAAAAAGTTGATCAGGTCCTCCTTTACGTTTGTGGATGCAGCGGCGGAGTTGCCCGCGCCGGATCGTGCCGACATTCGTGCTTTGCTCGCCATTATCACGCGCGGGCAGCTGCTCGATTTGACGCGCTGGAGCGGCGAGATCTCCGCGCTGCCCAGCGCGGAGAAGCTGCGTGAATACACTTACCTGGTGGCCGGCTGCGTTGGCGAATTCTGGACAAAACTTTGTTTTCGGAACGTGCCCGGCTTCACCGCGCGGGATCAAGCAGAGATGATGGAGCTGGCGCGGAAGTATGGAAGCGGTTTGCAGTTGGTGAATATTCTGCGCGATGCCGGCGACGATCTGCGCGCCGGCCGCTGTTATTTTCCAGACGACGAATTGCGCGCCGCTGGAGTATCGCCCGCGCAACTGGAGCGAGCCGAGTTCCTGCCGGTGTACCGGCGCTGGATCGAAGAAGCGCGCGCCGGTCTCGACGCCGGATTGGAATATTGCATCGGCATAAATCCGCCGCGGGTGAGGATCGCGACTGTTCTGCCCGCGCTCATCGGTGTGCGCACACTTGAACTGCTCGAGGAACGCGGTCTGGAGGCATTGCGTGAGCGGGTGAAGGTATCGCGAGGCGAAGTGCGCAAGATGATGGCATCGGCCGCGATCACGCTGGCGAACCGCAGCCGGTTGCGCTCAGCGCGGGCGCGGCTGTGACAGTCATCCCGGGCGATTAGTCGAAGGATCCTGTTGCGGAAGCTTTAACGGTAGCTTTCTCCGTATCGCTTCACTCCACTCGGATGACGAGCCTCGTTATCGAAAATAGTTGCGCTGCTTTTCACTGATCGGTCGCTCGAGCTTTTCCATCACCGCAAGCATGTCTTCCCAGACTTTGCGCTTTTCGCTCGGGGACTGATTTCGAAGGAGAAAGGACGGGTGATAGGTGATGAGGAGCGGGATCTCCTGAAAGGAATGCCAGGTGCCGCGCAACTCGCGCATGACCCCGCGCGCCCCGAGCAATCCTTCCACCGCCGTGGCTCCGAGCGCGACGATCACCTTTGGCTCGATGATTCCAATCTGCTCAATCAAATAGCCAATACACGTTTGCATCTCTGCGGGTGTAGGCGGCCGGTTTCCTGTCGCGCCTGCCGGCATGTGCGGCCGGCACTTAAGTATATTGGCGATGTAAACATCCTCCCTTCTCAGGTCCATCGTCTGAATAATGCGTGTGAGCAGCTGGCCGGCACGGCCGACGAATGGCTCACCGCGCCGGTCCTCATCGGCGCCCGGCGCTTCGCCGATGAACATCAAATCGGCGTCAGGGTTACCAACACCAAACACCGTTTGCGTGCGCGAACGAGCCAGGTGGGCACATTTCGCGCAGATGGAGACGCGCGCATTGATTTCCGCCAGCCTCGCCGCTTTGTCGGAGGCGCGTCGATTGGGGTTGCCGGCGTCGAGAATACATAGCAACGCCGAGCGCGAAACGCGCGGCATCGCGTCGCGTGATTCTCGAATCTCCTTCAACCATTCGAGCACCAGGGAAAGGGCTGGCTGATGCACGGGCCGATTATGGCATTTTCCTTCGGGGGGTGGAACTGGATTTTCCGGCGAAATGTCGCTCTGCTAAATTCGCCCCGGCATGAGCGAGTCGCTGCATGATTACGACTATGATCTGCCCCGGGAGCTGATCGCGCAGCGGCCGCTCCCGCAGCGACAGCAATCGCGCATGATGGTGCTCGATCGCGATACAGGCGCGATCGAGCACGCGCGATTCCTCGATCTACCAAGATTCGTCCGGGATAGTGATTTGCTGGTTTTAAATAACTCGCGCGTGCTCCCGGCGCGACATTTCTCCGATGACGGCGCGTTCGAATTTCTTTTTCTGAAGAAGCTCGGGCCCGCTCGATGGAGCGCGCTGGTGAAACCCGGCCGGCGATTTCGCAAGGGCTCTGTCACCTCGATCGGGGGAATTCGCGCACAAGCTGGTGAGATTGCCGGTGACGGCAGCCGCGAGGTCCTACTGGCGCAGGACATCGACATGCAGCGTGATGGAAAGATCCCGCTCCCGCCGTACATTTCGCGCGCGCCTGACTTCGACGATGCAGCGCGTTACCAGACTGTGTTCGCGCGCGAAGCGGGCTCGATTGCCGCGCCTACGGCCGGGCTGCATTTCACAGAAGAGATTTTGCGAACGTTGCCGCATGCGTTCATCACCTTGCATGTGGGGAGAGGCACGTTCCGGCCGGTGAAGAACGCAGACATTTCCTTGCACAAAATGCATGAGGAGCAGTTCTCCATTTCGCCACAAGCAGCAGCGGCAATTGACCGCGCGCAAAGAATTATCGCGGTCGGGACAACAACGGTGCGTGTCCTCGAGTCGGTTTACCGCACCTTTGGCGACATTGTTGCAGCAGAGGGTGAGACGAACCTTTTCATTCGGCCGCCTTTCGAGTTTGCCGCGGTCGGTGCGCTCCTGACCAATTTCCATCTGCCGCGCTCGACTTTGCTCATGCTGGTCAGCGCATTCGCCGGACGCGAATGCATCCTGCGCGCTTACGCCGAGGCCGTTCGAGAGCGCTACCGCTTTTTTAGTTACGGCGATTGCATGTTGATCTTATAAGCTGTCGGGATGAAGAAGCTACCGGCAGGCGAGTTGGTCATTCGCACAATTGCGATGCCGCGGGATACGAATCCGCATGGTGACATCTTTGGCGGCTGGCTCATGTCACAGATGGATCTGGGCAGTGGCATTCTGGCGTCGAAAACGGCGCGCGCGCGTGTCGTGACAGTCGCAATGGAAGGGCTTTCATTTCTCCAGCCGGTGAAAGTAGGCGACGCGGTGGCTTGCTACGCACGGGTGGCGAAAATCGGCCGCACTTCGATGACGATCCCGGTGGAAGTCTGGGTCGAGCGTTTCAGAAATCACGGCACGCCGGTGCTCGTCACCCGCGGGGTCTTTATTTACGTGGCGGTGGATGATTCCGGCCGGCCGATTCCAGTCAAACGTGAATGATTACTGCGGCTCGTTAGCGGACGTCACCGACTCAGGACCACTGCTCGCGTTCACAAGCGGCCCGGTTTCAGCCTGTGTGGCCGGTATTCTGGGAGAGGACGCAAGCTTTCGCTGCATTTCGCGCCGCCCGGCCGAAGACCGGCGCACATACCGCGCGTAAGCTGCTTCCCGCCGGCCGCGTGCCGTCAACTGGGAACAGCCGCTTTCGCCGGCGACAACCAGCGCCAGCAGCAGAATGACAAAAACTCGCTTCATAATACCTGAGCCAAAGAAGCGCTCTGCTTCACGGGAGCGAGCTGGCCCGTGCGCAACAGTTCGTTCACCACTTGATAAATTTTCAGCTCACAAACGCAATTGCTCCGAAACAACTCATCGATCGTTACACGGCGCGAGCCAGTCGAGTGCCAGATTCCTTCTGCCGTGCTGCGCAAAGCTGCGTCTGCATCGGCGGGCCAGCTGAGTTCATCCGTTGCGCGCTCGAGCGGCGCTCGGGGCGAAGGGGTGTTTTTTTTCAATTCGTGGAGCTCGTCGCGATATTGCATTGCCTCAAGGAGGAGATCATTGGGCGCCTGATCGATCCCGGCCGACTGAACGCATTCAGTAATCGGCCGCGCGCCAGAGGTGAACGAAAATGTGCCGGGGATGTCATCGGAGAGAAAAAGTTGCCAGAAGGCTTCCGCCCCGGTGAGGTGGAGGAACTGGCCGCTGCGTGGCGCGCCATGCTCGAAGTAAAAAGTGGCCAGGCGCTCGCCGCTTTCGCTCAAGACACAAAGCTCGCCGGTTTGCCCTGAGCTGATGATGGTTTGGTGGACGGTAACGAGATCGAAATTGGCCAGACTGCCGCTTAATTGTTTACAAACGCTGACGCGCTTTCCTGGATCGCGCTGCTGAAGACGCGAGGCCATTTTCTCGGAGAGGAACAGGAAGAATCCCGGGACCCGCCGGGAAATCGCGCCGAAGTTCGTGCGCTCGAAACATTGCACGCTCGCCGCCTCCTGCGCCGCGGCGGAATGTGAGCGCGCGTGACAAGCCAGGGTTTCAGTGGCGCCGAAAATATCTCCCCGCGAAAGGTAAGCACGCTCATCAGATGAGCCGGCGACCAGGCGCGTCAACTCAATCACGCCCCGGTTGACGCTGTATATTTCCTCGGCTGGATCACCCGACCTGTAGATCGACTCGCCCCTTTCCAGATGACGGACGTGCGACAATTCTCCGAGGGCCTTTAGCTCCACCGGCTTGAGCGTTGTACAGAAGGAAAAGAAGTCGCGGCACGGCATCCCAGTGTCGTTACAGCAGGAGTCGTGCGCTGCGACGGGAGCCGATTTCAAGCCCTCCATTGGCAAGCAGCGGGGGCAGCGTTAATTCGGCCGGTGCTGGCCTACATTTTCGAGCGGTTCCCAAAATGGTCGCAGACGTTTTGTTATCGCGAAGTGGCTGAACTTTTCCGGCAGGGTTTGCGCCCGCAAATCTTTTCATTGCGCGCGCCCGACTCCGGGCCGGAGCGGCAATGGGCCCCCGAGATTTTGGCTCGAGTGCATCAGCTTCCGGAAGGGGAGGCGTTCGCCCCGCTCGCGGACAAGGCGCAGCGCACGTTGCCTGCCGAAGCGCGGCATCTTCTTCGTCAATGGCGCGGCCGGCGCGACTCGCTCCGCCTCCATCAAGCGGCCTACATTGGCGCGCGCCTTCGCGATATCGGCGCGACGCATGTGCACGTGCATTTCGCCGGAATGGCCGCGCGCACCGCTTACTGGATCAACAGATTCTTCGGCCTTTCCTACAGCGTCACCGCTCACGCCAACGACATATTCGTGCCGAGCGAGTTCGAAGTTGGCCTCGGGGAAATTTTCGCTTCCGCCAGCGCGATCATGACGGTGAGCGACTTCGCCGCGGATCATCTTCGCAAAAAGTTCCCGCAGATCGCCGGCCGGATTCATCGCATTTACAACGGAGTTGATCCGGCGGATTTTCAGCCTTCTCGCTTCGAACAGCCCCCGCTTATTGTTTCCGTGGGCCGCCTCATCCCGAAGAAGGGTTTCGATGTGCTGATCGACGCCTGCGCTCTGCTGCGCGACCACAAGTTCCGCTGTGAGATCATTGGCGAAGGTCCTCTGCGCGATGCACTGCAAAGGCGCGCCGATGAACTGAAGGATCGCGTCGTGCTCAGCGGCGCCAGAACGCAGCGTGAGGTAGCCGCGCGCCTGAGTGCGGCAACAATTTTCGTTCTGCCGTGCCGGATCGACCCGGATGGCGCGATGGACAACCTGCCGACCGTCATTATGGAAGCGATGGCGGCGGCGCTGCCGGTGATCTCAACCAATGTTGGAGGCATCGCCGAGATGGTGCGAGACGGTCAAACCGGATTTCTTGTCGGCCAAAACGACGTCGCAGCCACCGCTGAAGCGCTCGGCGAATTGTTGCGCGACTCTCAACTCGCGCGCGAGTTCGGCGCCCGCGGCCGCAACCGCTGTGCTGAAATGTTTTCGCTGGAGAAAAATGTGCGCGCCTTGCGCGAGCTGATTCTGTAGCGGCAAGCTTGTGATCGCCCAGCCGCCAGTTACAAAAGCGGGCGCACCTTTTCCACCGCGCGCAAATAGATCCGGCGCTCGCCGCCCCGCATCAACTCGCTGCTCACCAGGGTAGCGACATCGCCACTGTCGGCTGGGAGCAATTGACGAGCGCACTCGCGGCCTTTTTTCGCGCGACTCACTTCCAGCAAATCACCGCAGGGCGCCCGGCGCACACGAAACTCCATTTCGCCTGTGCTGGCTGTGAACGCTACCAGCGGCGCTTCACCTTTTTCCACCAGCTCAACATTTACTGACTTTCCAGCTGAATTTCGCAATTCGACTGCATTCTTGCCACCCGTCGCTTCCCATCCAAGCTGTGCCGCAACCCAGCCGAGAAACAGTAACGCGGTCGAGCGATAACCGTCGCCGACAGTCAGCGCGAGCTTTTCGATTTGATCAAAGTAGCGGTGGGACGCTGCGTCATCGAAGAACTGCGCGAAAGCGATCCGGAAGTAGAGCAAGCGCGCCCAATTCAAATCGCAAAGCACCATTTCGCGCTGCGCCGCCTCGCGCTGCGCTGCTTCCGCCAAGTGCATCTGCGCATCGAAATCCGCCCAGTCGCGACTGTCGTAAATGAGCCGGTCAACCCAGGTCCATAGCTGCGGATCGATGGGCGCGCGCAGCTCCCCTTGCCACCAAAGATAAAGCGGCAGGTCCGAATCGAGATGTGAAAATAGAACGCTCGTCAGCAGTTTCGTCCCATGCAGCTCAAATGAAATTTGCTCGGAACAAACCTGCTTCGCTCCACTGCTGCGGACGTGACAGTGCGCGTTGATCCAGGCCTCGGCCCGATCTTCCGGTGCACGCGGATCAGCTGCAATGACGATGGCGCGGCAAGCATGGTTCTCGGTGATTTGTCCCACGAGCTCCGTATTGCGGGCGAGCGAGCCGGGCTCCTCGCTGTAAACGGCCAGATTGATCAGCGAGGCACGCGTCATGGCTCCGTCGCCATCGGCCCAGAGCTTCTTCAGCTCGTGCTCGATCGCGCCTAGTTCAACTGGTGCTCCGATCGAAGCGCGTCCGTTCATAATCTGCGCCAGTTCCTTCCATCTCGCCCCAGCAACTCATCAGCCTGCTCCGGCCCCCATGAGCCAGCGGGGTAGAATGCCAGGGGCGGCGCCTTCTTGTCCGCCCACCCCTTCTCGATCGTGTCGATAAACGACCACGCTTCCTCCACTTCGTCGCGCCGCGCAAAAAGTGTGGCGTCGCCGCTCATGGCATCGAGAAGCAGGCGCTCGTAAGCTTCCGGACTGGGTTTGCCAAAGCTGGTGCCGTAATGAAAATCCATTTTCACCGGCTCGATGCGCAGGCTTGTGCCGGGGATCTTCGCCATCATCCGCAAGGAGATTCCTTCGTCAGGTTGAATGCGGATGACGAGCACGTTCTGATCGAGCACCGTGCTGTCGCGATTGAACAAAACCATCGGCGCTTTTTTGAAGTGGACGGAAATTTCCGTGGCAGATTTCGGCAAACGTTTGCCCACGCGGACGTAGATCGGGACTTCAGACCAGCGCCAGTTATCGATGAGGACACGCAGAGCGACGTAGGTTTCAGTTTGCGATTCTGGGTCAACCCTTTCTTCTTCACGATAGGCGGCGACGTCCTGACCATTGATCGCTCCAGCGGCGTATTGCGCACGCACGGAAAACCTTGCCACTTGCTCCGGATCGTAGCGTCGCAGGGAACGCACCACTTTCACTTTCTCATCGCGAATACTGTCCGCGCGCAAATCGGTCGGCGGCTCCATCGCGACGAGGCAAAGTAATTGCAACATATGATTCTGCACCATATCGCGCAGCGCCCCGGCCGTTTCGTAATAACCCCCGCGAGCCTCCACCCCGAGCGTTTCCGCCGCCGTGATCTGCACGTGATCGATGTAACGCGCGTTCCAGATTGGCTCGAAGATGGCGTTGGCGAAACGCAGCACGAGAATGTTCTGCGCCGTCTCTTTACCCAGAAAATGATCGATGCGGTAAGTCTGATCTTCCGCGAAAGAATTGGAGACAACGCGATTCAACTCCCGGGCGGAGGCAAGGTCCCGCCCGAATGGCTTCTCGATGATCACTCGCGCCCAGCCGCCATTCCTTCCTTTGTTTAATCCCGCCGCCTTGAGGTTTTTCAGAATCGGCTCGAACTGCTCCGGCGCCGCCGCGAAATAAAAAAGGCGATTGCCGCGAGTGGAGCCTTCGCTGTCGATCTGGTCGAGCTGCTTCGCTAACGATTCGTAGCCGCTGGCGTCTTCAAACTCGGACCGGTGATAAAACACCGAAGCGGCAAATGTTTTCCAGACTTCATCGCGCACCGTTTGACGGGAGAACTTCTTCGTCGTCTCCTCCAGCTCGCGACGAAATTCGTCATCCGTTTTTGGGCGGCGGGCGAAACCGATGACGGTTGTCCCGGGCGGCAACTCGCCCTCAGCGGCCAGATTGTAGAGAGCGGGAATGAGCTTGCGATGCGTGAGATCGCCCGTCGCGCCGAAGATGACGATGGAGCACGGCTGCGGGAGCGCGCGCGTGGTTAAACCTTCGCGCAGAGGGTTTACTTCGGCGTTGCAAATTCGAGCATTTTTTGTCATGTCGAGCGAAGTCGAGACATCTTTGAGCGTTTTGTGGGGTGCGATTCGTTGGCTGGCTCGGAATAACAAAGGCACGCGCCTTTTTCGGCTCTAACCGGGCAACGGGAAGCGCGCTGTCAATTCGCGCACCTTGCCGCGGATGCTCTCAAGCTTCGCGTTGTCGGCGCGGTGCTCGAGCGCTTCCGCCATTAGATCGGCGATCTCGAGCATCTCCTCTTCTTTCATTCCGCGTGTCGTCACCGCCGGCGTTCCGACGCGAATTCCGCCAGGTTTGAAGATTGGATAAGTATCGAACGGAATCGCATTTTTGTTCACGGTGATGCCCGCGCGATCGAGCACGTCCTGCGCTTCCTTGCCGTTAATGTTTTTTGGGCGCAGATCGACCAGCATCAGGTGATTGTCCGTGCCGCCGCTCACGATGCGGTAACCATGTTTGGCAATGCCGGCCGCGAGCGCTTTTGCATTCACCACCACCTGCCGCTGGTAATCGCGGAACTGCGGCTGGAGCGCTTCCTGAAAACAAACCGCCTTCGCCGCGATCACGTGCATGAGCGGCCCGCCCTGGATCCCGGGAAAAACCATCGAGTCGATCTCCTTCGCATGCTGTTGCGTGCACATGACAATGCCGCCACGGGGCCCGCGTAAACTTTTGTGGGTCGTGGTCGTGACGTAATGCGCGTGCGGCACCGGGTTCGGGTGCTGCCCCCCCGCGACCAGCCCGGCCACGTGCGCCATGTCGATGAACAATAGCGCGCCGGCAGAATCGGCAATCTCACGCAGCCGTCTGTAATCAAAAAGCCGCGGGTAGGCCGACGCGCCCGCAGTGATCATGGCCGGTCGCGTTTCCTCGGCCAGCTTCGCGAGCGTATCGTAGTCGAGCATCTCCGTCTTCTCATCCACGCCGTACTGCGTGACGTGGTAGAACTTGCCTGAAAAATTCGCGGGATGCCCGTGTGTGAGATGCCCGCCGTGGGCGAGGTTCATTGTCAGGATCTTGTCGCCGACTTTTAGCGCGGAGAAATAAACAGCCATGTTTGCCTGCGCGCCGCTGTGCGGCTGCACGTTCACGTGCTCGCAACCGAAGAGTCGCTTTGCCCGATCGATCGCGAGCTGCTCGGCCGTGTCCACATTTTCGCAGCCGCCGTACCACCGCTTCTTCGGATAACCTTCAGCGTACTTGTTTGTCAGCACGCTGCCTTGCGCTTCCATCACCGCGCGACTGGTGAAGTTCTCCGATGCGATCAGTTCGATGTTTTCGCGCTGCCGTTGTTCTTCCGCTCTGACCGCCTCGAAAATTTCCGGATCAACTTTGCTCAGGCCGCCGCCGGTCCTTTCCGGCTGAAGGAAGCTTGGAAGATTGCTCATTGCAAAAGAGGAAGAGCCACGGCGCGAAGCCGGCACAGCCATTTCGCTCTCTTCTACGAACGCCAGCACACTCGGTAAAGCGTTTTTGATCGTTTCCGCGCAGCTGATGTAAACATCGCGCCCGAGCCCGATGGGATCGGGCACATCGCGCCAGCACGTTTCGCCCGGCTGTTCGAATTCGCGCAGTAAAAATGTCTTGTCCGCCGCTTCCGGAAACAGCATCTGGATGGCTTCCACGTGCGCTCCGGTCATGGCGAAGATGTGGGTGGCGCGCTCGGCCAACGCGCTCGTGAGCGGCTGGCTGCGCAGGCCACGAATATCGACGCCTTCCTCAGCGCACACCGCCACTGCGTGATCGCTCGGCGGCTGGCCGTGCACCGCATGTACACCGGCCGAGCCCACCTCGATGTCCTTGCGATTTCCCAGGAGCGCGCGAAAGAGACCTTCCGCGATCGGACTGCGGCAAATGTTACCAGTGCAGACGAAGAGGACGTTTTTCACAAAGTGCGGCCGCGCGGAAGTCGCGCGGTTGCAGATTAGGTTCGCACAAAAATTTCGCGGCGCGACCGGCGCGCTTAGGCCGGAGAAGATCGCGCGAAAGCTTATCGAGCAGTAGCGGATATGGGCTCCCACGCTTTTTCTGAAACACGCTTGCGGTCTGTGTCGTCATCTTCTCGATGAAGAGGGATGAGGTGAGGGCAAACGGTCGGGTGGATATTTGCGCGGGATGAAGACTGATTGGAAGAAGCTGCGTTATCGCGGCGAATACCGTGGCCTGCTCATTGCGGCAAAACTAGTTCCACTGCTGCCGCGCGCCGCTGTCGTGCTCCTCGCCAAATTCACCGGCGCAATCGCCAGCGTCGCGGATCGGCGCGGCCGCAAAGTTGGCCTGGCGAACCTCGACTGCGCTTTTGGCGAAACCTATTCAGCGACCGAGAAGCGCCGCATCCTGCGCCAGTCGTATCAACATTTTGCCCAGACCATGCTTGATCTGCTCTGGAGCCCGCGGCTTAACGAAAAAAATTTCCGCCGCTACATCGAGGTCAATAATTACCCGACCACCCCGGATGAAAGCGCCATCATCGCCTGCTATCACTACAGCAACTTCGAATGGTTCAGCCTTGCCTGTGGCTACGGCGGGCGAAAGGCCACCATTCTCGCTCAGGAATTTAAAAACGCCCTGCTCGATCCGGTCTTCCGCCGGTGGCGCGAGCGGTCCGGTCACGCCTTCACCGCGCGCACCGGCGGCATCTTGCGCCTCTACAAAGTGCTGCGACGCGGCGGCAACACTGCCCTCCTTGTCGATCTTACCATTCGTCCCGGTCCGGCCGCGGTCGCGATCAATTGCTTTGGCTTAAAGACAAGCGTCACCGGGGCGCACGCCTGGCTGCATCAACGCTCCGGCGCCGCACTCGTTCCCGCGTATTGCGAGCCGCTCGGGCGCGGGCGCTACCGGGTAGTTTTCCATCCGCGCATTCAGTTGCCGCAAGAGGCCACATTGCGCCAGCTCGCGCAGGCCTGCTGGGATTCGATCGAACCAGTGATACGGCGGAATCCGGCTCCGTGGCTTTGGATGTACAAGCACTGGCGGTATCGCCCCGCGAGCCCCGATGGGCGGCGCTACCCATTCTACTCACGGGCGAACGCCGGCTTCGATCGCATGCTCAATAATCAATGAGAAGACGAGGCGTCGGCAAAGGAGCTTTTTCTCGCGCAGATCGCGATGCAACTCCATGCAACCCGAATGGAACCCGACATCTACCGCGTTTCTGCGCCAGCTATTGTTAAGAAATCACTTGGCTTGAGAAATAGTTTGACACCCCGGGCGCTCATTTCTTACACCGAAGGCCAATCGCTCCCTGGCCTCGGGTCCTCCTCGGTGTGGGTTCCGACGGCAACACTCGGACCTCCGCGCGACAACTCGGAAGGTCCTTTCCATGAAACAGTTTTCTGCGGCAATCGTCATCTGCTGCGTAACGCTGACCGTTGCCACAAATGCCTTTGGCCAGCTATCGACTTCGTCGCCGGCACCAACTGCGTCTCCGACGCTATCCGCGTCGGTAACACCACTTCCCTCGATCATGCCCTTACCCTCGTTGACGCCGACGCCTTCGGTTACACCGACGCCATCGGCCACGCCGCAGCCAAGCCAAAGTCCTGCGCAGGTAAATCCGGTGTTGGGCAAGTGGGTTGATGGTAACAGCGGCCTGGCCATCGAGTTCAAGGCCAATGGCGCGATGGTCGCAAGTCTGCCGGATGGCAGTGCGAGTGAAGGCACCTATCTCTTTACCGATAACACCCACATCCAGGTGCAGCCCGGTAGTGAGCTAATCCCGAGCGGCGCTTACATCGCCACGGTTGTGTTGAATCTCGCTCATTGCATCCTGGACAACTCGACCCAGAGCAACTTCCTCTACGACGCGCTCGACCGTTGCACCAGCATCTCCCACGCGCTGGAGACTACCGACGGGGTGCCAATTTATCAGGGCAGCCCTGTCGATGGTCGCGATTTCGCCCGCTGATTATCGCGTCTGGGGAGAAAATGGTACGCCGAGCGTGGACTACCGGCGGGCCCATCACTCGCGCCCGTTCCAGAACGATGCTTTAAAACGGCAACATGATCAATGGCCTGGACAACTCCACCTACACCTACGATGGCTTACACCGGCGCGCTGCTGGAATGGTATCGCTATGACCTCAGGTCAGACCGAGAGGTCGAGTCAAATTTTTTGACAACGAGAGACAATGCGTCGGCAAAGGAGCGCTGTTTCTCGCGCCGAACACGATGCAGCTCCGCGGAGTGTTCATCGACGCGGATAATTCGGCCGCGTTCTTTCGCTGGGGCAAAGTCTCCGGTGGTGACAAGAGCATGAAGGGCTGCTCCGCGCAGTGATGCTTCGGTTTCAGCGGCAAGCTCCAGATCACGGCGGAGAACGTCAGCCAGGATGCCGACGACGGCAGATGACCTGGTCATTCCACCGGAAACGATGACGCGCTCGATCGGGCCGGCGCATTGCTCGAGCAAATCGAAGACCTCCGCAAGCCGGTAGAATGCGCTGGTGATAAACGCGCGCAATATTTCGGCAGGCGCGGTGGCCAGGGTGAGACCGGAAATTGTCGCCGGCATTTCGGGCCAATCGGGTGAGCGTTCCGCGACGATGGATGGCAATGCCACGAGCGTGTCGGTGGCGGCACCCCCGCGGTCCAGGGAAGCGCCTTGGGGAAGTCTCAGCATTCGTTCGCACCACTGATGCAAGTTACCGGCGTTGCTGATCGCTCCGCCGAGAACAAATGTGCGCTCGTTCACAACGTAACGGAAAAGCCCAGCCGGAATGCGCAACGGACGATGTGTAATTAGACGGACCGCGGCGCTTGTGCCGAGGTTGATGGCTGCGATGTGTTCGGAGGTCGCGCCGCTGCCGATGTTACTGGCGGCGCCATCGCCAATCGCGGTCAAAGCCTTGCCATCATCATCCAGTTTGCGGCGGACCGGGGGCAACTGCGATTGGCGCAGCTTCAACGCGTCGCATAAAGTCAGGTCCCAATTGCGTTCTACCTGATCGAATAATCCGGTGCCGCTCGCCATTGACTCGCTGGTGGCAAGGTCGCCGAAGAGATCGTGGAGGAGCCAGTCAGCCGGTGAGACCCAGAACCGGGCGCGGCGAAACAAGGCGTGACGAGTGCGGCGCAGCCAGCGCAATTTCGCCGGCCAATGCGGAAAGCGCAGCATGCAACCGGTGCGTTGCAGGAGATCATCTTCGGAGAACTCTCTGCGCAACTGCGCGGCATCGGATGCGCAGCGCGAGTCAGCCCAGGTATAGATCGGTGTGAGCGGCCTCAGTTTTCCATCAAGGCCGAGGAGTCCATGCCAGAAGGCACAACTGGCAACGAGATTGAAGGTGCGCAGTTCAAAAAGGGAAACCGCTTCGCGCACCGCCGCGCGCAACGCGAACGGGTCGAGCTCGGCCGCTCCGTCGGCGCCGTAGCCGATTTTGTACCGGCGCGAGATGAGGCGGCTGGCGCGCTCTCCCTGCTCGTTGAAAATAGCTACTCGGGTCGAGGAGCTGCCGACGTCGAGCGCGAGAACGCGCCGGAGGGCGCGCGAATCGGGAGCACTCTGGCGTGGCCGAACGGCTTTCGTTATTGGCCCTGAGCCGCGGCGCGATCTCCTTCTTTAATCGCCTCGTCTTCGCTCATGTATTTGCCCTGTTTGGTGCGCCCGTAAAAACGCGATCCTTCCCGGTGATAGACATGCGAGGCAGTGTTTACCCAGACGAGACCGCTGCCGCCGCCGGGCGCAACGGTACTGCCCGGCGATGCTGCGGGTTTGCTCGGTGCTTTAGAGGTGGTTCGGGAAGTGGTCGTAGCTGCTCTCGAGGACGGAGAAGCTGTCACGGCCGGACTGGGTTCAGCAGAGGTTTTGCGTTTGAACCAGGAGCCAATCTTCGAGCCGGCGGGTGTGGCGGATACAGCCGGGGTGACGCTGGCGGTGGCAGATGCTTTCCTGCGGGTTCGATGTTCCGCCGTTACCGACGGAGAAGGTGCGAGAGAGGCAGCCGGGCTCGCTTCCGTGGTTGCTTTCTTGCGCGTGCGGCGCTCGGCGGTTGCGGAGGGAGAAGCTGCGGCGGGCGCAGCCGGGCTCGCTTCTGTCGCTGCTTTCTTGCGGGCGCGCCGCGGTGAGGCTGAAGGCGAGGTCGCGGCCGACTCAGCTGCACTCGCTTCCGTGCTGGCCTCAGTTTTCTTGTGGCTGCGGTGCTTGGCGGGGGAAGCGGAAGGCTCGGCAGTGGGACTCTCGCTTTGGGCAAAGAGGGAGCCGGCGGTAAAAATTGCGCAGAGAACAACGAAATATTTCGAAATCATGGCGCAGCCTAAAGAAAGGCGGCGAGTGGCGTCAATCCCATTTCATTGCGGCATTCCACACAATGGATTCGGCCGGGCCAAGCGGCGACTGTGATGATGGAACGAGCCCTTGCGCTCGGCGCGACGCGCCTTATACAGCCTCATGTCCGAACACAAAGTCACTTTGCGCTGGGAGCGGAGCGGAGCTGAATTCACTTACCAAAAATATCCGCGCGATCACACCTGGAGCTTCGACGGCGGTCACATGATGACGGCGTCGGCCGCGCCGGTTTACCTGGGCAACCCGGCGAACGTCGATCCGGAGGAAGCGTTCGTCGCCTCGCTCTCCAGTTGTCACATGCTCACCTTCCTTGCGATCGCGTGTAAGCAGAAGTTCGTCCTCGACAATTACGTGGACGAAGCCGTTGGCCACATGGAGAAGAATGCCGAGGGCCGAATGGCGATCACGCGCGTGGAATTGCACCCGAAAATCGCCTGGTCGGGCGAGCGCCCTCCAAGCGCGGAAGAGCTGGAGAAAATGCATCACGCCGCACACGAGAACTGTTTCATCGCTAACTCGGTGAAGACCGAGGTGACGGTGGTGAAGTAGGTGGGAACAATGAAGACGACCTAGCTGTGTCAGCTAGCTTTCGGATGCGAGTTCAAAAGCGCGATTTCCACAATGCCAGATGATTCGATGTCTCCGGGTAGCTGACGCCTGAATGGTCGCAAGATGCGCTCCGTGCTCGCTGCTTTCACTCTGGCTGTTCTGGTGGTCCCGGCATGGAGCAACGCCGAGACACCGCTTCCTCCAGCCGCATCCAATTTCCCCAAAATGTTCGTTGGCCGTCCGGAGTTCAGCACAAAGCTGGGCGAGCGAGGGGCCGGGACATCCTTTCTGGCGAAATTTGAAAATCGCGCGCCGATTTACCTCCTGACTGTGCGGCATCTGCTCGGACCGAGCGGAGGTTTCCCTCAGCTCATCAAAGCCGAGGAGGTTCCGTCCTTCGTTAGCGCGATTCGTTTGCGCTACCTGTTCACGGCGGGAGCGAAGTCTTTTCGTGTGGAGGGGCTGAGCGTCCCGGCAACTGACGACAGCAAAGGCCCGCTCTTCAATGTCGCGATCTTCAGAACTAACGATGCTTCGCTGATTGAAGCGGCCACCTTAAGCGCGGAGGAACCCGCGCCGGGCGAAGCGGTGTGGGTGCTCGCGCATGTGCGCGGCGGTGTCCCCGAAGGCCAATACATCCATTCCGCGCATGTGAGGGAGTATCGCGGGCGCTGGTGATTTGCGACTTCGACAATCCGGCGATTGTTCCAAACGGAGCGAGCGGTGCGCCCGTGATCAATGCGGCTGGGAAGGTTGTGGGCGTGTATTGCACACATTCCAATCGGGAAGGGAAGGTTGTTGCGTTCGTTATTCCTTCGGCGCTCATCGCCGAGCTCACGGCGAGCGCGCCGTAACCCAACAGTTGGTATTTGCGAAACGCGAATGCCCGTCCCACTTATTCCGGCGATGGCGGCGGAGAAGTCGGGTAACGGACAGCGGATGGAAAAGATCGTCAGCTTGTGCAAGCGGCGCGGTTTCATTTTTCCATCGAGCGAAATCTATGGCGGGCTGAATGGGGCGTGGGATTACGGGCCGCTGGGGGTCGAGCTGAAGCGCAACCTGAAAGAGTATTGGTGGCGCGTGACGGTGCGCGAGCGCGATGACGTTGTCGGATTGGATGGGACGATTCTCACTCACCCCGCGGTTCTGAAAGCGAGCGGTCACGTGGACACCTTTACCGATCCGATGGTCGATTGCCGGACGTGCAAAGCGCGGTTGCGCGCAGACCAGTTGAGCGAGAAAAGCCAATGCCCGAATTGCGGCGGGACTGATCTCACGGAAGCGCGCCCTTTCAATCTGATGTTCCAGACGCAGCTCGGCGCGTCGGCTGACCCGGCGTCGGTCGTCTATCTGCGACCGGAGACAGCGCAGTCGATATTCACGCAATTCAAAAACGTGCTTGAAGTTTCGCGCAAGAAGCTGCCGTTCGGAATTGCACAGATCGGAAAGGCGTTTCGGAATGAGATTAACCCGCGCAACTTCACCTTTCGGTCGCGCGAGTTCGAGCAGATGGAGCTGGAATATTTTTGCCGGCCAGAGCAGGGGAGGGAACTGCTGGAGTATTGGAAAGAGGAACGGCTAAAGTTTTACGAGAACATCGGGCTGAAACGTGAGCGGCTGCACGTGAAGGAAGTCGCCGATGAAGAGCGCGCGTTTTACTCGAAAGGCACTTACGACATTGAATATGAGTTTCCCTTCGGAATGCAGGAGCTCGAGGGCGTGGCGTATCGCACCGATTACGATCTGACTCAGCACATGCGCGCCAGCGGGAAGGCGCTCGATTACTTTGACGAGGAGACGAAGGAGCGGTTCGTGCCGCATGTCGTCGAACCGAGCGCGGGAGTCGATCGCACAGTGCTGGCGCTTATCTGCGAGGCTTACGCGGAAGACAGCGCGCCGGATGAAAAGGGGAAGATGGAAACGCGCACGGTGCTGCGATTTCATCCACGCATGGCGCCGCTCAAAGCGGCGGTGTTCCCGCTTCTGAAAAACAAGGAAGCGCTGGTGGCGAAGGCGCGCGAAGTGCAGGCGCTGCTGCGGCCAGCGATGAACGTTTTCTACGATGAAAGCGGTGCCATCGGCCGGCGTTACCGCAGGCAGGATGAAATCGGGACGCCATTTTGCGTGACGATTGATTTCGAAACGCTGGGCGAGAAAGGCGAAGAGCTGCGCGATACGGTGACCTTGCGCGAGCGCGACTCGATGAAGCAGGAGCGCATCGCCATTGATGGCTTAGCGCAGCGGCTTCTTTCGCGAGTTGTTTAAGACTCACCACAGAGAGCACAGAGGACACGGAGTTCTCTTCTGAGGCGCCCAGCGCGCTGTAGAGCGGTCTATGACCGCCGAATCGAATTCACACGTTGTCCCAATTAGCGGTCACAGACCGCCGCTAGAGCGGGTTGATTAAAGTTGGCGCAGCTCGATCCGCGCAACTTGCAACTGCAAAGCATCGCGCGCGATTGCCAGAAAATTGTCGGCGGCGTCGGTGAGGGTGACACGCAATCTGCCGTCGGCGGTGTGGTCAGCAGCGAGCGATTGCCGAGCGAGCAATTCTTTCACGGCAGCGGCGCAATGTCGCGCCGAATCGACGATTTGAATCTTGCTTCCGAGGGCGCGGGCAATGGCGGGCTCAAGCAGCGGATAGTGAGTGCAACCCAGCACGAGCGTGTCGATGCCGTCGCCGAGCATCGGCTCGAGATAGCGCGCGATGGTGAGATCAGTAAGCTGGTCTTCAAGCAGCCCTTCCTCGATTAACGGCACGAGCAGAGGACAGGCGCGGCTGGTGACGCGGACGTGAACATTGAGCGCGCGCAGCGCATTCTCATAGGCGCCGCTGCGAATCGTGGCACGGGTGCCGATGACGCCGATGTGGCGATTACGCGTGAGGGCGATGGCGGCATGCGCTCCTGGCTCGATCACGCCGATGACGGGCACGGGCAAGGCCGCCCGCAGTTTTGGAATGGCGACCGAAGAAACAGTATTGCAGGCGACCACGATTGCCTTGGCCTGCTCGCGCATGAGCAGTTCGGCGAGCTCAAGCGCGTAACGTTCCACCGTCTCCGCGCTCTTGTTCCCGTACGGAACGCGCGCGGTGTCGCCAAGGTAGAAGATGGTTTCGTGCGGCAGGAGATCGCGCAGCGCTTTGACTACGGTGAGTCCGCCAATGCCTGAATCGAAGACGCCGATTGGATTCATTTGCCGCGGCGACATTGGCGACTGGGCAAAGTGGTAGCAAGTCCCCGCTGACGTTTTCAACGGACAGCGTTGCGCTACATTGGCCGCGCCGTGGCGGAATTACCGAAAAACTACGATCCGAGCGACGTCGAGCCGAAGTGGTATGCGAGCTGGCTGGCGGCGGGAGCATTTCGCGCCGACGCCGAATCTCGAAAGCCGCCATTCTCGATCGTCATCCCGCCGCCGAATGTGACTGGCATGCTGACGCTCGGGCACGTCTTGAATAACACCATCCAGGACGTGCTCGCGCGGCGCGCGCGGATGCGCGGCTGTGAAGTGCTCTGGCTCCCGGGAATGGACCACGCGGGGCTCGCGACCCAGACGGCGGTGGAGAAATGGCTTCGCAAAAACGAAAATGTCAGCCGTCGGGATTTGGGGCGCGATGAATTCATCCGGCGTGTTTGGGAATGGAAGGAGAAACATGGCGGGATCATCATTGAACAACTGAAGCGGCTCGGTTGTTCGTGTGACTGGTCGCGCGAACGCTTCACCCTCGATGAGGAATATTCGCGCGCGGTGCAGCGCATTTTTGTCGAGCTGTGCAATCAAAAGCTGATCTATCGCGGCCGGCGGATGATCAACTGGGACCCGGTGGCGCTGACCGCGTTGTCCGATGAAGAGGTCATCCCCACGCCGACAAAAAGCGCGCTGTTTTACGTGCGTTATCCGTTTAGAGAAAAACCGGAAGAACATCTGGAAGTTGCTACCACTCGGCCGGAAACAATCATGGCCGACGTCGCAATCGCGGTGCATCCGGACGATGAACGCTACAAGGATCTAATCGGCAAGGAAGTCTGGCGGCCGCTCGCGCGCGAAGCGATACCCATCATAGCGGACGACGCGATCGATCCAAAATTCGGCACCGGAATTCTCAAAGTCACACCAGCTCACGACCAACTCGATTTTGAGATCGGCACACGTCACAACCTGCCGATTATTGACGTGCTGACGGAGGATGCGCGCATCAACTGTCCGGCTGTTGCGGAATTGCACGGGCTTGATCGCTTCGCCGCGCGCGAGAAAGCGGCCGGGATTTTGCGAGAGCAGGGTCTGCTGAGCAAGACCGAGCCGCATGAGAGCAACGTCGGTTTCAGCGAACGCGCGGGCGTTCCGATTGAGCCGCGGCTAAGCGAGCAATGGTTTCTGCATTACCCGAAAACGGAGGAAGCGCTGCGCGTGGTGCGCGAGCATCTCATCCGGTTTTTTCCGGCGCACTGGGAGAAGGTTTATGCGCGCTGGCTGGAGAACATTCACGACTGGTGCATCAGCCGCCAGGTCTGGTGGGGGCACAGAATTCCGGCGTGGTATAGCGGCGACGCCGTGCGTGTGCAGATCGAATCGCCCGGCCCGAGTTGGACGCAGGATCCGGACACGCTCGACACCTGGTTTTCTTCCTGGCTTTGGGCTTATGAAACGATGGACGCGCCGACGCGGGCGAAGTTTTATCCTACCAGCGTGCTCGTGACCGCGGCTGACATCATTTTCTTTTGGGTCGCGCGCATGATCATCGCCGGGCTGGAATTCAAGCCGGGAAAATCGGAGCGCGATGAGGACAATATCCCGTTCCGGGATGTTTTTTTTACCGGCCTTATTCGCGACAAACAGGGCCGCAAAATGTCGAAATCACTGGGCAACTCTCCCGACCCGCTCGAGCTAATCTCGAAGTATGGGGCGGACGGATTGCGTTTTGGGTTAATGCGGATGGCGCCGAGCGGGCAGGACATTCGCTTCGATGAAAAACAGATCGAGGAAGGGCGGAACTTCGCGACCAAGCTTTGGAACGTGGCGCGCTTTCGACAGATGCACGGCCCGTTAGAGCGCGAGCCGGAGCTGAATGCAGCCGGGCTGTCAATCTACGCCATCGAAGTGGTGGCGCGTTTGAATGAAACCATCGCCGCCACTGAAGCGAGCTATGCCGACTATCAGTTCAACGCGGTCGCGCAACGGCTTTACGATTTTGTCTGGGGAGATTTCTGCGACTGGTTTGTCGAAGCGGCCAAGACCGACATTTTTGGCCACGATGAGGCGCGCAAGAGATCGGCGCTGGCCACGATGGACCACGTTCTCTCGGCCGTCGTGCGCCTTCTCCATCCTTTTATGCCGCATGTGACGGAAGAGCTTTGGGCGCGGCTGGGATTAGGTCGCGGCGACGACGAGTTTCTCGATTTTACGCCGCTGCCGCGGCCGTTTGATGGCGTGGATCAGTCAACGGCGCACACGGCGCGATCACGCGCGAGCGCCATTTACGAGACGGTGCAAGCGGGAAGGAATCTTCGAGCCGAGACGGGATTAGCCGGTAAAGCGCGCTTCGCACTGCGTTGCGATCTGGGCTGGGTCAAGGAGGAGCGCGCAACAATTACCCGTTTACTCAACGCCGAGGCGCTGGATATCGGCTCCCACTACGAATCTCCAGTCGCCTCCGTCACTTCCACGAAACTGGGGGAGCTTCTCCTGCTCCGCCGCGAAGTGGACCGGGAAAAAGATCGTGAGCGTCTCGACAAAGAGATTGCGAAATTAGAACAAGATTTGAGAGCAACGGAAACGAAGCTGCGCAACCCGGCCTTCAGCGAGCGTGCGCCTGCGAGTGTGGTCGAGGAACACCGGCGCCGACTCGGTGATTTGCAGATGCGGCTGGAGCAGTTGCGGCAGGCGCGAGCGTTCCTGGATTGAAGATAACCCGGTAGCCGTGAAGCTCAGCGCCGCGCTGGCTGAAAAATTTCGCCAATTCCGGTGAATAATAGCTCCCGTCGTACTCGCGATTAAGCTCGAGCCAGACACGACCTCCGGGCGCGAGATGCGAGGCCAGCTCTTTGAGAAAAAAATCCCACTCGGCTGGTCCCCAAAGCTTGTCGCTCTTGTGCGCGTTGAAGCAAATTAGGTGCGCAGTGATGACATCGAATTTTCGGTCGAGCTTAGGCAATGGGCGAAAAGCCTCGATGCGTGCGATGACGCGCGGCACCTCCAAAAGCCCGGTCAGTTCCTGGAACATTGGGAATGAGTCCATGTCGAGCCCGAGCACGTCGTGACCCAGGGTTTTGCAGATGTAGAGGAAGTAGCCCGCGCCACAGCCGATATCGAGCACTTTGCTGGGCGAGGCGTAATCGAGCTCGAGCTCGCGCACGCGCTGCACGTTGATGCGCATCCATGTGCGGAGATCGAGATACTTCGGAGGCGCGTCGGCAGGAGCGGCGGGGTCGGCATACTTGCGCCGGATTTCGTAGAAGCGTTGTGCATCTATCGACTTAATGACGGCGCCGGCGGTCACGCGCGCTGGAAAACGGCGGTTGCGCAAAAACGCGCGGGTGTGGCGTGTCGCACTATCAAATGCTTCGCCGGTAACGATTTTTCCGATTTTCTGGGAGAGGCGCAAGGCGGCTCCTATAGCTATCGCCGCGAAGGTGTCAACGAGCACTCAGTAGCGCAATGGCCGCAGGCGAGATAGAATAGGTGCCGCGATGAGCTGGTGGAAGAAGCTGCTATGGATCGCGGTCACGGTGCTGGGCTTGGCTTCGCTCGCGATGCTGGCGCTCTCCCGGGGCGAGCCGGTGAACGCGCTTTGGATCATTCTTGCCGGTGTTTGCGCGTTCGCGATCAGCTATCGCTTTTATTCCAAATGGCTGGCCACAAAAGTTCTGGTGCTCAATGACGAGCGCGCAACTCCCGCGCTCGTGCAAAATGATGGCAAAGATTTCGTGCCGACAAATCGTTGGATGGTTTTCGGCCATCACTTCGCCGCTATTGCGGGACCGGGACCACTCGTCGGCCCGGTTCTCGCCGCGCAATTCGGTTTTCTCCCCGGCACACTTTGGATTTTGATCGGCGCTACGCTCGGCGGCGGCGTTCATGACATGATCGTACTCTTTGCTTCCGTGCGGCGGCGGGGCAAGACGCTGGGACAGATGGTGAAGGAGGAAATCGGTCCGGGCGTCGGCGCGCTGGCGTTGATTAGCGTGCTGGCGATCATGACGATCTTGCTTGCCGTGCTCGCGCTCGTCGTGGTGCAGGCGCTGGCGCAAAGTCCCTGGGGCGTTTTCACGATCGCGATGACGATCCCCATTGCGCTCATGATGGGCGCAGCTTTGCGGAGCGCAATCGTAAATGTCGGCTGGGTCACGGTATTCGGGATCACCGGTCTCTTCTTTGCCGTCTTTGGTGGACAATTTCTTTCACATTATCCCGCGGCCGAAGCGTGGTTTCGTCAGAGTGACCGATGGCTGGCGTGGGCGATCATGCTTTATGGTTTGGCAGCTTCGATTCTGCCGGTCTGGATGCTGCTCACGCCGCGCGATTATCTGAGCACGTTTCTGAAAATCGGGACAGTCGCGGCTCTGGCTGTGGCCGTTGTCTTTATTCATCCCACCCTGGCAATGCCCGCGATTACCAAGTTCATCGATGGCAGCGGGCTTGTCTTCGCGGGGCCCGTCTTTCCTTTCGTTTGCATTACCATCGCATGCGGCGCGGTCTCGGGGTTTCACTCGCTCATCGCTTCGGGAACCACGCCCAAAATGCTCGAGCGCGAATCGCGCGTCCGCGACATTGGCTATGGGGCGATGGTGACCGAAATGATGGTCGCGCTGATGGCGATGATCGCGGCGTGCGTCCTGCAGCCGGGCGAATACTTTGCCATCAACAGCAAAGGCGCTCCGGCAGAAGTCGTGGCCAGAATTTCGGCAGCGGGCTTTCCCGTTAACGAGGCGCAGATGGCCAGTCTCGCGCACAATCTTGGCGAGGGAACAATGTTTGGCCGGGCCGGTGGCGCGCCGACTTTCGCTGTGGGGATGGCGCACATGTTCAGCCAGATTTCGGCCAGCCCGGCGGCGCTAGCGCTGTGGTATCACTTTGCAATCATGTTCGAGGCGTTATTTATTCTCACCACGATCGACGCTGGCACGCGGGTTGGCCGCTTCCTGCTCCAGGACCTGCTTGGCAATGTCTGGCGTCCACTCGGCGATACGCGATCCTGGCCGGCAAATTTTTTCGCCAGCGTTCTTTTGGTGGGCGGGTGGGGTTGGTTTCTTTATCAAGGCGTTATCGATCCGCTCGGCGGCATCAATACACTTTGGCCACTCTTCGGCCTGGCCAATCAGCTCCTCTCCGTCATTGCTTTGTGCCTGGGAACCACGTTGCTCATCAAAATGAAGAAGGTGCGATATATTCTCGTCACGCTCGGGCCGCTGCTATTCATGATCGTGGTCACCTTTTCCGCCGGTTACATGAAGATCTTTTCGCCCGACCCAAGGATCGGGTTTCTCTCCGGCGCACAATCGTTGCTGGCGAACGGGAGTGGAATCGCCAACGCTGCTAAAGCCGCTGATCTAACCCGCCAGGCGGCAGTCTGGCGTTTCGATGCGTTGGTGGCGGCTTCGTTCCTGCTTTTGGTTTTGCTTATCGTGATCGGCTCGGCCGTGCAATGGTATCGTTTGTTAGTAGGAACGCGACCAGTTCGGCTGCACGAAAGCAGGTTCGTGCCTTTGGCCGAGGTAGTCGAGAGTAGCTAATCAACTACTTTCTTCGCAGCGGCACCGCTATCTCTTCTGCGCCGTGCGTAAGTACGACGCGCCCATCTTCGATGCTTTTGACCTTGAGCTGGGCAATTTGCCCACCAAGCTGCAGGCCAAACTGCTGTCCTTCCGCCATGACCTTGCCGTTAATGATGGCGAAGCGAGCTCCGGGGTCGAGAGTAATGGAGGTGACGGCGAATGACGACGGCGGAATACTCGGGCCAGCTTGTTCGGCTGCACCGGCCTTCACAGCCGGACGCCAGCCGATGGGCCAGAAAGGATTCCGCTCGCCTTCTTTCACGGCGAAAGTGGAGCTCTTCTTCAGCTCAACCTTCGCTACTTCCGCAGCGAAGCTACTTTGCGCGAGCAAGCAGATAAGAAGTAAACACGATCTCATTTCTTCTGTATGATGGTGGAAACATTGAGCGTCACTTCCTGGAGGTCAGGCGATTGGGCGCTGGGGCGAATAGTCAGCTTCCTGATGGCGAGCAATGGTTCGGAGTTCTCCAGTTGCGCGATGGCTTTACCCAGCGTGATGAAGTCAGTCTGCGGCAAATCGATCGACCAGGTGTAGCGAAACCAATCCGCGAGCTCCTTCTCCTTGCACGGGGTAGTCGAGTCGAGTCGCGCCATCGCCTTGTCGATGTGTTGCTCGGCGAAGAACGTTTTAACACGGGGCGGAAACCAGGCGATGGGCGCGCCTTCCGGACTCAAGCTTCGAAGCGCCTCATAATGCGTTGTCGCCGCGCGCGCGTTCTCCTCCAGCCTCGCCGCTTTCGCCATTTCGCCTTTGGAAGAAGCGATCTTACCTTGAAGCTGCTCCATCTTCGCTTTCATGGCTTGCTCGCTTTTGTGCAGCGGGCCGAGGAAGAATTCGAAGTAAACGTAAAGAAGGCCGATGAGGCAGAAGCCGGCGAGAATTAACTTCTTGGTTTGCTCCTTGTTCATCCTACTCCTCCTTTCGCACGCGCGCCTTCCGTTCTGCCGGCGCGGGAGTTGGGCTGGGAAATGGATTGAAGTTCACGTCGAGGATGAAGCGGGCCATGCCGGCGTTGTTGCCGCCCACAGGCATGCTCGTCTCGAGGTCCTCCAGTGTCTTGAACTCAACCTTTACCCCAGACTGCTGTTTACCAACCTGCTCGAGTAGCATCTGGCGAAAATCTTCAGCCACTGCACGTGGCTCACTTCCAGCGGCCATTCCCTCGAGCACGATGGCGACCCCGCGCCCTTCATCGTCTGCTATGGCCTGGAGATTTGTCAGCTGAATGTTCGGAGTAACGCAACGGGCGATAATCTCCAGCATCGGCGCCCAAAAAAAGCGAGCGTCAATGATGTCGTCGAGTGTCTTGGTTGTGGTGATGATCCCATTCAATTCCTCAGCTCGCTTCTGGGCGGCGGTTTCCTGTGGCTCAACCTTCTCCCATTCGCGTTGCACCGTCGCCAGTTGGCTCTTGATCTCGAGCACGCGGTAGCCGGACCAGAGGTAGTTCAGCGCAAACAAGGCTGCGATACCGATACCGGCATAGATGGTGAGCTTGAGCGGATCGCGCTTTCGCTGACGCTGCTCGGCGATTTGTTCGTGGAGAAGATTAAGTTGAAGGGGCATGAGCGTCAGGGCCGCAGGTACTCGAAGGCGGCGCCGCAGGCGACATTGAGCGAGGCGAACTCTTGTGGCAGCGCCTTGCGCTTGGCCGCCGGGAGCGCCACTTCGCAATTCTCCAGCGGGTCCCAGATTTCACATGGCAGGCCGAGATCATCGCTTAGCGTTTGCAGCACCATCTCAACTCGCGAAAGACCGCCGGAAACAAACAGCCGCTGAATCGGCGCCTCGTGCTGTCCTTCGAAGAAGCCGATCGAGTTGCGCACTTCAGTCGAAACCCGGCTCAGGGTGTTGCGGCAAATCTCCGCCATCCCGGCGTCACCCTCCTTCACCAGCAGGTGCGCGGCTTCACGTTCGAGCGCGCCATTGGCGGTAAGAGCTTCCGTGAAATGTTTGCCGCCATACTCGAACGAGCGGGTGAGCGTGAGTTCGCCATTGCGACCGATGAGCACGGTGCTTTGCAGATGTCCAAGATCAAGCAAGAGGAACGCTTCGTTCCGATGGACTTCGGGGTGGGCGAACTCGAAGGCGTTGAGCGAGCAGACCGGCGCAAGTTGCAAAATCTCAGGAGTCAACCGGGTCTTGGCCAAGGCCTCGATAATCTCCTTCACTTGAGAGCGCAGCATGCCACCCACGAGGTAGCGCGTTTGTGCCGCTACGGCCGTCTGCACTGCCACTCCGCCTTCTCCGCTTGGGCTCGCGGCGCCCATCGGTTGCCGCGTTGCGGAAATCCCCGCCACGTCGAGCACAAAATCCTTGCACTCCTGATTGAGCATGCCGAGACCGTTGTAGCGAAGCGCATTCCGCAACAATTCCGGTGGGGTGCTGGGCTGCTCGATGATGCGCAGAAGCGTGCCGGGATCGGAAACGCCCACTGCGCAGCTCTTGGTATGGCCACCGAGCTCTTTAAGGAGAAGCTTCAGCTGCTGAGCCATCGCGTCTGGCGTCGTTGCTTCCTCCTCGAGACTTCGGGTAGCAAAACTATTCAGAACATAACGCGTCTCGCTTTTCTTTTGCAGCAATACCGCCTTGTAGCTGCGCTTTCCTAAATCGATGCCGATGACAGAGTTTCCGCGTCTGGCCATAGTGCTCCTCCTGCTTGTAGCGGAAAACGTGCCGACAACGGCCGATTTCAGTTTGCCCGCGACAAGTCAGGCCGCCACGGGCGTGGAACGATACCCGAAGAAGCCGCGCTCTTTTATCATCTGCGCTACTTCGGGCGGGACCATGTTTTCCCAACTGCTGTCATCTCTTTGTAACCTTGCCAGCGCGTCCGGCGGATGGATGCGCAGATAATCCGGATGGTAATCAGTGACCTCGCTGATGAAATTATTGTCGATGAGATAATCGAAGAGCGACTTCAGATTCGGCGCGACCTCAATCTGCCTGGCGGTGATGATTTTTCCGCTGCGCTCGTCGATCATCGGATAGACATAGAGCTTGAGGGCGCCTTTGAACATGCGCCCGATCGCTTCCAGAATTCCGCCCTCCAGATTCACGTAATATTTCTCATCGAAAATCTCGAGCAAACTCGGTACTCCCATGACCAAACCGCGTCGCTTGTCGGTATAGCGAGCTAAATAGGCAGCGAGCCGGTAGTATTCACCGAACTTTGAGATCAGAACGGTGCGGCCAAGCGCACGCAGGATGTCCACGCGCGCAAGAAAATCGGCGTGATTGAGCTGCCCTTCCGCCAGAAGATTCTCCAGCGTCATCTCCATCAGTACCACCAGATCGCTTTCTTCACAGCGCGACTCCTCCAGGAATTTCCGCCGCGCTCCGTCGAGCATGTCGTTGGTCGCATAGGTCACCGGGCGAAAACTGCCGCGCTCCACCAGAATCGCCTTTTTGTAGAAAACTTCCGCCGGCTGCACCGTTTCCCCGTCCGCTCGAAACATGACCGCGTCGGTCAGACCGCGGCTAACGAGTTGCAGACTCATCAACCGGTTATCCACTTCGCGAAAAGCCGGCCCCGAAAATTTGATCATATCCACTTCCAGGCGGCCCGCGGCGAGATTCTCCGGCAGCGAGGCAATCAAATCCTCGGGCGCCGTATGATAGAAGGCGCCGTAGATCAGATTCACTCCGATCACCCCGAGCGCTTCCTGCTGCGCCACGTAGGTGTCATCGAGCATGCGCACGTGAATGATGATCTGGCTCGGCTCGCCTCGACACTCACGCTGGAAGCGGATGCCCAGCCAGCCATGCGACTCGTTGTGATACCGGAAGCTGCGTGCGGCCACGGTATCGGCAAAAACGAAAAACGTGCGCTCGCTCCCCAGCTTCTGATCAAGCCGCTCGATCAGCAGTTGGTATTCGTGATCGAGCATCGTGCCCAGCCGGACACGGCTGACGTAACGATCGGTCGGGCCATAAATCGCGTCGCTAAAGGTCATGTCGTAGGCTGACATCGTCTTGGCGATTGTTCCCGATGCGCCGCCCACGAGAAAGAAGCGCCGCGCCACTTCCTGTCCGGCGCCAATCTCGGCGAACGTGCCGTAGCGCTTTGCGTCGAGATTAATCTGGAACGCCTTCTTGTTCGTTCCGACGTCCATTTCCGGCGTCATAAACTCAACATGCCGTGAACCGCGGCGAAGTCGAGAGACCGGGCGGGTTCCTCGGCTCGAGAAGCTTCAGCTTTTCCATGGCGACGGCCACGCCGGGCGCGCCGCCTTTACGCCAGGCCACCCGGCTCCGCTCGCGCTCCCCCCTGCGGATAACACTGTTTACAATCGCACCGGCTCCGCTGCTTTCGCGGGAATCCAGCCGCGCTGATCGTTTGGGAGCACGGCATAATTCCAGTCGCCGCGCTGCTGTAAAAGCACAACCTCGCTCCCTGGACGAAGCACCAGCATGCTCCGGGCGGTGTCCGCCGTAGCCACGCGCGCTTGTGTCTCCCCCACTACCACGGCGCCGTGTCCGCGCATGCCGTTCTCCAGTGTCCACGTTAACCACGCGCAACCTGCGCTTGCCAGCATGCAAAGGATGGCTGTGCCAAGAGCTTTCCCTCGGCCGCCCCAAACCAGCAAAATTATCGCGCTCCAGAACAAAGCCGCCGCTGCCAAGGTGATGACTGACGTGCTGACACGGCCGAAGTATTTCTCGATTGTCGTGGGTGCTAACTCCAAGCCGCGCGTTTGGTCTCGCGCGATTTGCAGATTAGCCGCTGCTTCCGGATGACGTGGTTCAAGCTGGAGCGCGCGCTCGTAATTCAAAATCGCCCGACCGAAATCGCCATCGCGGAAATAGGCGTCGCCAAGATTATAAAACAAATTGGCGCTCCATCGATGAGCGGCGACTTCGTTCTCGTAGTCGCTGATGGCGGATTTGTAATTGCCGGCCACGAATTCCTCATTTGCCTTTGCGAAACGCGCGTCATCAGCCCGTGCAGAGAGGGCGAAGCCAAAGAGCGCGACAAAAAGCAGCGGGATCGCTTTCACGATAAACTCTCGATTAGCGCGAGCGCTTCTCGTCGCCGCTCGGGCGAGACCGCGCCATTGGCCGAACCGCTGTAGCGCAGCTCATCGCTGGTGGCAAAAAGGTTCCGGACTTGCGCGCTGCGTTCTTCATCCAGGGCAAAGGCGCGGCTTGCGCTTTCCGCATCCACGCTGCCCGGTTCGACGTTCGCTTTGAGCGCGGTCTTCAACTGCACCAGACGCGATGCATCGGAGAAATATTGTTGCGGCGGCAGTTCCTTTCCTCGCAGTTTCCGCAGCAGTTCGTCACTTTCTCGCCGGAGCGCAATTACGCGTAAAGCCGCCCGGTTATTTGCGCGCGCCTTGCGCACTCTCCAGATACCCAGGGCGAGAACGATGGCGAGTGGCGCCAGTTGTGCCAGCCAGAATCCCTTTCGGGTATAGAGCGGCGCAAATGTCGCCACGACTTTTCCACGCTCCGAAATCGGCGGCAAAATGTCCTGCGCCCGCGAGGACGCCGAGGCGGCAGGTGAAGCAGTTGCTGCCGCTGCCGCGGCAGAGGGCGGGGGGAGCGCGTTTCCTTCTACCGTCAGCGGCACAGCGCTTGTCTGAAGCGTGACGTATTTCTCTTTTACCGGGTCAAAATAGGTGAACACCAGCGGCGGCAGATTTCGTTTCACTTCATTCGGCGACACCACCATTTCGAATGTTTTCGTGCCGCTGATCCCCACGTCGTCGTCCTGTTTAAAATTCGCCGACGCCGGATACTTGTGCCAGCCCTCCTCCTCACTCAGGGCCGGCGCATTGACGCGATCGAAATTGCCGCGTCCGGAAACCTCGGCCTTGATCGTAATTGGATCGGCCACTTGGACGTGCTTTGGATTGGCCTCGGCCGTCATGGAAAAATTTCCCAGAGCGCCCGAGAAGCTCGCCGGCGCACCCGGCGGAAGCGCTTTCACCTCCAGCGTGACTGGGTCGCTCTTGATCGCCACCTCTCGCCGTTCCAGAAAGGCGCCGAAAGGATCCTGAAAGAACGGATCAGCGAAAGGGTCGTCGCCGTCGAACGGGTCGAAGGGCATTCGGCGGGCCGTTGATCGCTTCGGAACGAGCACCGCCGCCTTTGTTTCCACCGGCCCGATCTGAAGACTTCCCACACGCGCGGCGGAGATCGCCGTCTTAAAAGATCGGACGAGATAAGTGTGCCCGCCGATTGTCACCATGTTCCGTTCTTCATCGCTCAACTTCTGCACCGTGAATCCCTGCCCATCGATGTGCGGCGGTTCCATCCCGTCCAGCCGCGCCCGCGAGATAAAACCAACGCGCAGCACCACCGGGATCGTTTCGCCGAGGTACGCGCTTTTCTTCGGCACGAGCAGTTCGGCGAAGGCCAGCCTGGCTTGTTCTTCAACCGGCGCGCCACGAGCTGGAGCACGGTTTCTTCCGGCGTTCCGGTTCGCCGCCTCCACCACGTGCAAGGTCAGCTCAGGAGTGCGCAGCGTCGTGTTTCCCGCGTGCACACTTTGGGGCGGAATGGTGAACGTGCCCGTGCGCACGGGCATGATCGTGTAGTTCAGAGTGATGCTCGCGCTCGTTTGGAAATTGCGCATGACAAAATTCTGCGACTCACCGGTGTAACGAATGTCGAGCCCTTCCGCTTGGATATTCGGTGGCGCGCTCACTCCACGCGCCCCGGTCACTTTTATCTCCAGCTGCACCGGGCTCCCGAGCGCCGTTTCCGAGCTGCTCAAAACCGCTGTGATGCTGGGCGACTCGGCCCGCGTGGATTGAAAGGCTGCCACGAATGGGAGTAGGAATACCCAAATGAGGGAGCAAGGTTGAAGCAATCGCGCTAGCGCACCCGTCCCGGGAGCTGGCGAAGGCGTCCGCGCCTTCGCAAACTTCTTTTGTGGCACCGTGTTCAGAAAAGGACGTTTTGCCGGGACGGCAAAACCAGCACGCGGGACGCGTGTGCTACCAAAGCCGATCGGCATCATTCCTGAATCAAACATCGTCCTTCGAACCTCAGCTCACCAATCTTTATAGACCTGATGAACGGGCTTGCGTTCATCGAGCTGCACCCGGGCTTCTTCGTCCTTCATCGCCTGCAATAAGCGTTCGGCCTGTTGCGGAGACATTTCGCCGTTCTTCTCCGCTTCGGCTTCCGCCGCAGCCGCTTCGTTCTTCTGTTGCTGATCGCCTGGTTCACTTGCGCCCTTGATCTCACCGGAAAGCGGTTTGGCCGGCGAACTGCTGGGGGACGGCGACGCGCCTTCGCCATCATTTTTCCCGGCCGATGGCGAGGGATTTGCGCCACTCTCACCGGCTGACGGCGAGGGCGATGCGCCGCTTTCCCCCGGACTCGGCGTTGGCGATTCACCTGCGCCTTGCTGATTCTTGTCGTGCCTGTCCTGGCCACTGCTTGGCGAAGGAGAAGGCGATAGCTGTTCTCCTTTGTTCTGCTGACCGCGCTGATTCTTATCTGAGTTTTGCTGCGATTGATTTTGGTTTGAGCCGTTCGGCTTTGATTGCTGCTGCTGCTGATCCTGCTGCTGCTGTTGATCCTGATTTTTGTCCTGCTTCTCCTTTTCGTTCTGGTTCTGTTGCTGCTGGTTCTTTTGCTGGTCGTTCTGCTGATCGTTTTGCTTCTCTTGTTTTTGCTGCGGAGGCGGCGGCGTGGGCGATGGCTGCTCTTTCTTTTTTTTCAGCTCATCGATTTTCTTTTTCACGAACTCGTAGTTGTCTTTAGCCTGCCGATCTTTTGGGTCCAGCTTCAGCGTCTCCTCATAATGGCGGAGCGCATTTGTCCAATCCTGCACCTTTTCATCATCGCTTTTCCTCGCATCCCCTCGTTCGTAAAGCGTGTTTCCGAGATTGTAATGGCTCCTGCCTTGCAGCTCAGTATCACGGGAAAGCAGGGCCTGGCTAAAAGCCTCCAGCGCCTTGTCGTAATCCTTCTTCTTGTAAGCTGCCGCGCCCGTGTCGAACTGAAGCTTGTCCGCGGCTTTACTTCGCGGGTGTTGCGCCAGCGTGCTCTCGAATTCTCGCAGCGCATCATCATATTTTCCTTGCTGGTACGCCTCGATGCCGGGCGAGTTCGCAAACATATTATTGATGGTCAGGAGCAGGACGGTTGCAGCCATGGCCACAGGCCGCGAGAGCTTTCGCGGCAAGACGCGTTTGCGGTCGTTGACGAATAGCGACGCGATCAATGCCGCCATGGCGGCGCCTAAAGGCCACGCATAGCGCTCGATTGGCCGCTGTGAAAGCCGCGCGTCGATTTCGCCGGCCTGCAACTTCGCCAGCCCATCGCGATAAAGTTGCCGCATCGTTTGCGGGCCGTTTTCCAGATGCAGATAAATTCCGCCTGTCGCCTCCGCTATCTCCCGGAGCCGCTTTTCGTCCAGCTTCGATTTCACCACCTGGCCCTGCGTGTCTTTTACGAAGCCGTTATCGACTGGAATGAGCGAACCTTGCGGCGTTCCCACGCCGATCGTGAAAATCTTTACTCCGGCATCCGCCGCTTTCTTTGCTTCCTGCACCGCATCGCCGCTCAGCTCTTCGCCGTCGGTAAAAATGATGAGCGCGCGATTTCCCATCGCGCTCTTGCCAAAGGTCGAGGTCGCTAGCGCGATGGCCGCGCTGATGTTTGTCCCCCCTTCGGGAATCGTTTTGGTGTCGAGATCGTTAATCGATTCGACCACCGCGTCGTAATCAATGGTCAGCGGCGCCTGCAAAAAGGCGCGCCCGGCGAACGCGATCAATCCTGCGCGATCGCCATTCAGCTCGGTGATCAAATCCTGTGTCGAGAGCTTCACTCGATCCAGCCGGTTCGGCGCGACATCGTTCGAAAGCATGCTGCGCGAGGTATCGACGGCGATGAGCAGGTCGAGCCCGCGCCGTTTCACATCTTCGTAGGTGTAACCCCAGCGCGGTTTGGCCAGCGCAACCATCGCCAGCGCCAATGCGAGCAGGACAAGGGCAAAGCGCAGCCCGCGCCGGAAACGGTCGATGTTCCCGGTGAGCTGCGGCAGTAAACGCGGCGAAACGAATTCGCATAGCAACGCCGCGCTTCGCCGCTCGTTGTTGAGGTAAAGCAGCACGAGCACCGGCAAAATGGCCAATGCCCAAAACCAGCCAGGTGCGCCAAAGCTCATAAAGCTGCCGCGCCGTCGTTCTGAGCAAAGCGCAGCGAACCCGAACAAACCCGATGCGCTGCCTGTACGTGCCCCCACGGAATCCGTCGACTTGGCCCGCGATGACACGGCGCTTTCTGTAGCGGCGGCGTATGACCGCCGTGCTTCGCATCTCTCACGGCAAACGTCTCCAGACGGTCTGTCCCAGCAGTATCTGCGCAATCAACAAAGTGCAGCCCGCCGCGATGCACACCGGGAATAGATCGCGGTACTCCTGATACTTCTTCATGCTCACCTTTGTCTTCTCCAGCTTGTCGATGTCGCTGAAGATTGACTCGAGCGAGCGCGTATCGGTCGCGCGATAAAACTTCCCGTCGGCAATCTGCGCGATTTCGCGCAGTCCGCTTTCGTTAAACGTGACCTGCGCGTTCTGGTAAAGAACGTGCCCTTCGGCATCGGTGTATGGATTCCCGGTTTGCGGATTGAAGATCGGAAATGGGGCAATGCCGTTGGTGCCGATGCCCACGGCGTAAAGCTTTATGTGCAGTGCCTTGAGCGCTTCCGCTGCCGTGTTCGGAGGAATCTTACCAGCGTTATTATCGCCGTCGGTGAGCAGGACAACGGCACGGCTTTTTGATTGTTTGTCATTCAATCTGTTGCCCGCGGAGGCCATAGCCGAACCGATCGCCGTCGCGCCTTCGACCAGCCCGATGCGGACACGGTCAAGGTTTTGCAGCAGCCAGTCGTGGTCGAGCGTCATCGGGCTAACGACATACGGACGCGTGCCGAAAGCGATCATGCCAATGCGATCGTTCGGCCGGCCTTCGATGAATTTGCGCGTCACTTCGCGCACGGCGTCGAGCCGGGTCGCTTCTTCGCCGCCGATAGTGAAATCTTTCGTTAACATCGAGCCGGAGACGTCGAGCACGAGCATGATGTCGATCCCGCTCGCTTCCACCTGGGTCAGTGATTTGCCCAACTGCGGCCGCGCCATGGCCAGCATGAAAGCCGCCAGCGCCAGCCAGACCAGCGCGCGCAGGATTCGCCCGGCCCGGCTGACACTGCTTCTGCCGATGGCGCGAAAAGGAGAAGTAGCCGAGAAAACGATGGCCGCGCGCGGCCCGAACTTACCGCGCAACCATGCCAGCAGCGGAATCAACAGCAGCAACAGCAGCAGCCAGGGCCGGACGAAAGCTAAGCCCGAGCCGCGGAGCCAATCAGGCGGTAACAAGCGTCTCCCCTTTCACAAAGCGTCGCGCTTCATCGAGCAGAAGCCGGCTGTCCTCGGCTGTCGCTTCATAGCGGGCAAATTTGATGAGATCACAGCGATCAAGGAAATCCTTCAGCAGAGTTTTGTCCGCTTCGGAGAATTTGTTCGTGGATGCGATGGCGTTGAGGAACTCGATGGAAGTCTGGCGGGTCATGGGAAGATCGAATTGCTCCAGCACATAACCGCGCAGGATATCCGAGACACCGATGCTGAATTGATAAGGCGCCGTTCGCTCGAGCACATCCTCCATATCCGACAAAGCGTCGAGAGCTCGCTCACGCGCGGAACGACGGGGCGGTTCTTTGCGAAAGAACTTGCGGCCATACCAGATCGCTGCTCCAAGCGCGAGCAGCCCGAGCGCGCTCAGGAGGAAAATCACCCACGCTGGAATGAGAGAATAATCGACCGGCGGCGCGATATCGTGAAAAGTGTCCTGCGCGAGAATTCCCATGCTATCTCACCATCACACGCCGCTCTCGGCTTTTGAAGAACGCCCGCAGCGCCGGCAGATAATCATCGCCCGTGCGCAGATCGATGCGATCGATTCGATTCTGGCGCAGCACTCGCTTGAGCTCCGCCTGCTGCGCCTCGGCCAAGGCCGTGAAGCGGGAGCGCACATTCCGATCCGCGGTATTGATCTCAATCTGGTCACCCGTCTCCGCATCTTCGAGCGTAAGAATTCCAATGTTCGGCAGCGCCGTCTCGCGTTCGTCCCGAATACGGATGGCGATCAGGTCGTGACGGCGCGCCGTCACCGCAAGCTCGCGCGAGAAATCTGGCGCCTGGAAATCCGAGATTAAAAACACGACCGCGCGGCGGGTGACGATGTTATTGAGATGGTCCAGCGCCGCGGCCGCGTCGGTGCCTCGCCCAGCGGGTTCAAAAAAAAGAATCTCGCGAATAATGCGCAGCGTGTGCGACCGGCCTTTCTTCGGCGGGATGAAAAGCTCGAGCCGATCGCTGAAGAGGAGCAATCCCACCTTGTCGTTATTGCGGATCGCGCTGAAGGCAAGCAGGCACGCCACTTCCGCCGCCAGCTCGCGTTTTGATTGCGAGGTGCTGCCGAAATTTCCAGAAGCGCTTACGTCCACGATCAGCATCACGGTCAGCTCGCGTTCTTCAGTGAACTTCTTTACGAACGGGCTGCCCAAGCGGGCGGTCACATTCCAATCAATGGAGCGAATCTCGTCGCCGGGCTGATACTCGCGCACGTCCTCGAAGTTCATCCCGCGTCCTTTAAAAACGCTGTGGTAATCGCCGGCAAAAGCTGCGTCCACCAGGCCGCGGGTCTTGATTTCGAGTGCGCGGATTTTTCTTAGAATCTCCTGCGTCTTATCCTGCTGCTCGTTCACTTGAGTTTAGAGTGTGGGGAAGCGACAATTGTTGAAATGCTCGAGGAGATTCGGAAGCGTCTAAGAGATGTTCCATTCCGGAAGTTTTACGTTCGTCTCGCGGATGGGCGTAAAATCACCGTGCCACATCCCGATTTTGTGTGGATGCCGGCGCCGGGTGTTTTGCACGTCTGGATCGAAAAAGAAAAGGCGGCGGAGCACATCAATCCGTTATTGATCATAAGCGTTGAAAGCCGCGCTCAGGCTGCTTGATCAGTTTGAATCACGGCACCGGCAGCCCGGCAAAAATCCGTTCCACGATTGTCTCGCTCGTGATCGATTCCGCTTCCGCTTCGTAGCTGATAATGATGCGGTGGCGCAAGACATCTGGCCCGATGCTTTTGATGTCTTGCGGTGTGACGTAGCCGCGGCCATTGAGGAAGGCGTGGGCGCGCGCAGCCAGCGCAAGGTAAATAGTGGCGCGGGGTGAGGCGCCGTAACGCACCAGTCCATCGAGCTGCAATTTGTAAGTGGCGGGCTGACGCGTCGCCCAGACGATGTCCACGATGTAATCCTTCACCCGATCATCGATGTAAATTGCATTGACGATTTCACGCGCGGCGATGATCTGCCCTGGGTCAACCACCGCGGCGACGCTGAGGTCGGGCGAGGAGGTCGCCATCAAATCAAGGATGCGACGCTCTTCGCTCCTTTGCGGATAGCCGACGTTGAGCTTGAACATGAAACGGTCGAGCTGCGCTTCAGGAAGCTGATAAGTGCCTTCCTGCTCCAGCGGATTTTGGGTGGCGAGAACGAGGAACGGGTCGGAGAGGGGATAAGTCTTTTCCCCGATCGTGACCTGGCGTTCCTGCATCGCTTCCAGGAGCGCGCTCTGCACTTTCGCCGGTGCGCGGTTGATCTCGTCCGCAAGAATCAGGTTCGAAAAAATTGGACCAAACTTGGTCGTGAAATCGCCATCGCGCGGATTGTAAATGAGCGTGCCGATCAAATCCGCGGGCAGGAGATCGGGCGTAAATTGCAGACGCTGAAAACGGGTATTAA
>JBKPQR010000020.1:0-52115 GCA_046734175.1 Verrucomicrobiota bacterium
GCGGCAAAAGTGTAAGCGGGATCACCACCGAGCGTGACCGCAACCGGCATGCGTTCACCGCGTTCGTAATAGACCTTGCCGTGTCGCGCGCCGACTTTATGCACCTGCCAGTGCATGCCTGTGGTGTGCTCATCGTAGAGCTGCATTCGGTACATCCCGACGTTGCGCGCGCCTGTCTGCGGATCGCGCGTGTGCACATTCGGCAGGGTAATAAAGCGCCCGCCATCTTGCGGCCAGCATTTAAGGATGGGCAGGTCGCGCAGCGATAAGTGGTCGGTGTTCGCCGATCGATGGACAGTGTCATCGAAAATATGCACCACTTCCTGGCAGGAGCCGTTATTCACATGCTTCGGTCGCGCGTGCAGCAGGTGAATTCCCTGTTTCAGCAAACTCCAGCCTTCCCGCAGGTCGGTCGGCGGTTTGGCTTTGAGAATGAGCTGAATTTCCTGTGCGAGATCAGCGATGTCGTTAAGGCCGAGCGCCATGGCGATGCGCCGGCGCGATCCCATCGTGTTGATGGCGAGAGGAAACTTCGACTCCGTGCCGTCGATTAGCGGGTTCTCGAAGAGCAATGCTTTACCGCCATCGCGGGATTTCATCTCGCGGTTAGCCCATTCCGCGATGACCAGATCAGTCTCGACCGGCTGAGCGATGCGGAGCAGCTCGCCCGCGCGGTCGAGTTGCTCGACGAATTCGCGGAATGAACGAAACGCCATCGGTGTTATGGCGCGTTTGCTTGTAAGAAGCGCGGCCGGTCAGCGGTAGCCGACCATCGTTTGGTACGAAACGACGCGGCCGTCGGCGAAAGTAACCGTGCGATAGGGAACGGGTACGCTCGGCGGAATGTAAGAATAATAGAACGGATCGTAAAAGGGATCGCCGACAAAAGCGAAGGCATGCCCGTGGTGGCGGGTGCGAATGACGGCCACGCCGCCGCCGCCCCAGAAGCCGGGACCATAGGGATACCCGTAACCATAGCCATATCCATACGCTGGCTGGTAGGTGACGTAAATCCAAGTCTCAGTCATCTGGCCGCGCATGGCGCCAGTCGCCCTTTGCTCCGGCGAACCCCATGCCAGCCAGACTGCATTTTGGGGCATGCCAGTGCGGATTTGCCCGGCTGCAACCAACTGCTGGTCGCTAGGCGAGAGGCTGTTAAAGAGATCGCGGTGTTCCGAGATGCGCGACTCGGTGGTTGAGCAAGCGGCGAAAACAAGCGCGCCCAAGACGGGCGCGAGATGATGAAGTTTCACTTTGAAAAACATACGAGCAGCCTCGGAATCAGTCAATTGTCTCACCACCTTGATTCAACACTGGCGCAACCGTAACGTTGCGCGCGATGCAGGACCGCTTCGGCCATCACGTTTCTTATCTGCGCGTTTCCGTGACCGACCGTTGTAACGAGCGCTGCCGCTATTGCATGCCGGATGAATTGCAGGAATGGCTTCCGCGAGCAGGCGTGCTGACCTTCCCGGAAATGGTGCGGTTGGTGAGCGTCGCCGCCGGCCTCGGCGTCGATAAAATCCGGGTCACCGGTGGCGAGCCCCTCACGCGCGCGGGCATTGTCGAATTTCTGCGCGAGGTGGCGCGAGTCGCGGGCATCAGGCATCTCGGGCTGTCAACCAATGGCACGCTGCTTGCCCGGGCAAATCTGGCGCGGGATATTCGCGCGGCAGGCGTGAGCTCGCTCAACATTTCGCTCGATACACTCGATCGCGCGGCTTATCACGAGATCACCGGGCGAGATTTTCTCGCGCGTGCGCTGGAAGGAATCGACGCAGCGATTCTCGCAGGATTTCCGCAGATCAAACTGAATGCTGTCCTCATGCGCGGTCGCAGCGAAGGAGAACTCGTCGCGCTCACCGATTTCGCCGCGCGCAAGAACGTGCTTTTGCGTTTCATCGAGCTCATGCCTGTGAGCGCAGCTGAGATGCTGGATGACTCGAATTTCATGCCGGCGAATGAAGCGCGGCGCGTGCTGGAAAAACAATTCGGCCCGCTCATCCCGCAGCCAGATTTCCGTACCAACGGGCCGGCAACGTATTACCAAATCCCCGGCCGCAGTCAACGAATTGGATTCATCGGAGCGCTGACCAATCTCCACTTCTGTGAGAGCTGCAACAAACTGCGGCTTACCTGCGACGGCAAACTGCGCCCGTGCCTCGGGAGTCATCTGGAGTTCGATATTCTGGGGCCTTTACGGGCGGGGGCGACCGACGCCGAGCTGCGGAGGTTTTTCCTGCGTGTGGTGGAACGAAAGCCGGAGCGGCACGAATTCCGTGACAATTATCAACCGCGGCGCCGCATGATCGCGATCGGCGGCTGATGAAACGGAATCTCAGCCACGTGGCGCGCGATGGTCGCGTGCGCATGGTCGATGTCTCGGCAAAACCGAAGAGCGTCCGAGTCGCGGTCGCGAGCGGCAGGATCAAAATCAAAAGCGAAACTGAGGCAGCGATCTCTGCTAATGAAGTCGCGAAAGGAAACGTGCTCGCAACCGCGCAGCTTGCCGGGATCCAGGCCGCGAAGCGCACCGCGGGATTGATTCCGCTTTGCCATCCGCTGCCACTCAGTCACATCGCCGTCGATCTTGAAATGACACCGAAGACGATTACCGCCACATGCACCGCGCGCACGACTGCTCAAACAGGCGTGGAGATGGAAGCGCTGACCGGCACGGCGGTCGCGTTGCTCACAGTTTACGATATGTGCAAGGGCATTGATGACGCCATGGAAATTTCCGGCGTGCGATTACTGAAGAAGGCGAAGCGCAAGGCTGGAGCATGGGAGGGAAAATGAGGAAGACGACGCGAATACTTCTGCACGCTGATCCTCCGCGATTTCAGCAATCCAATGTTCCGTTGAACGTCGGTATCGTGACGATCTCAGACCGCGCCAGCGCAGGTGAGTACCAAGACTTTGGCGGGCCCGCCTTGAAAGCAGCGGTGGAGAAACGGGGCTGGGACGTCTTGTGCGAGGCTGTCGTGCCCGACGATGCCGCGCGCATTCAGGAAGCGGTGCGAAGTTTTTCGCAACAAGGCTGCGGTTTGATCCTGACGACCGGTGGAACCGGGATCAGCGAACGCGATGTCACGCCCGAAGCGATTCGCGCGATCATGCGCGTGGAGATTCCGGGCTTCGGCGAAGTGATGCGGAGCAGGTCGATGGAAGTGACGCCCAATGCAATTGTCTCACGCAGCCTTGCGGCGGTCGTCGATCGTTCGCTGGTGATCGCGTTGCCCGGCAAACCAAGCGGCGCCGTCGAATGCCTCGGATTTGTGGATGGCGCTATTCCGCACGCAGTGGCCCTCGTGCAGCAACAGCCTACCTCGTGCTAACGCCGCGGGCGGGCAGTGCTCTGCAATGTTCCTGGAGCGCGATCGTGTTCCTACAGGTCGCGCGGGCTCTAACACCTGCCGGGTAGCGCACGCGTCTCGCGTGCTGGTTTCGGCGTCACGCCGAGACAGTCTTTCTTTTCGCATCGTGATAAGGAAAGTTCGCGAACGCGAGGATGCCTTCCCCAGCACGCGAGACACCTGCGCTCCGGTGATAGTTGCCGGCCACGGGCTTTGTTTTTTTGCAACCTCATACCGGCGCAGTAAGATGGCCAAATGCGCGCATCGCACCTCGAGGATTTCTATCAGTTCCTTCGTTTCCCCAGTGTCTCAACAGATGACGCCTACGCAGAGAAGGTGACCGAGTGCGCGCATTGGCTCGTGGAAAAGCTCACGAAAATGGGCCTGAGGGCAAAGCTGCATCCGACCCCGGGACATCCCGTTGTTTGGGCGCATAACGAGCAGAAGCCCGGCCGGCGCACTGTTCTCATCTATGGCCATTATGATGTCCAGCCGCCCGATCCCGTCCGACTCTGGGATTCACCTCCCTTCGAGCCGGTCTTGCGCGACGGCTACGTCTTCGCTCGCGGCGCCACCGATAACAAAGGCCAAATCCTCTCGCACATTCTCGGCATCGAGGAGGAGCTAAAGGCAAAGGGGGACCTGCCGGTCAATGTGCATCTCGTGATCGAAGGCGAGGAGGAGATCGGAAGCGGGAATCTCGGAAATTTTCTCTCCCAAAACCGGGAAGCGTTGAAGTGCGAGGTCGTCGTGGTGTCCGACACCGGTATGATCGCGCGCGGTGTGCCAACCATGAGCTATGGATTGCGTGGAGTCGCGGCGCTGGAATTGAAAGTTCTGGGCGCGAAAATGGACCTGCACTCGGGAATTTATGGCGGCGCCGTGCCCAATCCGCTCGCGGCCATGGCGCGGTTGCTCGCGTCGCTCCACGACGAAAACGGACATGTGACGATCCGTGGTTTCTACGACGACGTTTTGCCGCTGCAGGAGTGGGAACGAAAAATGTGGAGCAAGATCCCTGTGGACCCGGACGCGGAGATCCTGAAGGAAACGGGCGTGCCGGAGTTATTCGGTGAGAAAGGGTTCACCACCCTCGAGCGAATCTGGGCTCGGCCAACGGCGGAGATTAACGGCTTTGGCGGAGGCTATCAGGGGCAGGGGACAAAGACGGTGATCGGCTCAGAAGCGATGGCAAAGCTAACGTTCCGTCTGGTGCCAAACCAGGATGGAAACAAAATCATCGCGCTGGCGCAGGAGCATCTGGAAAAGCATTGTCCGCCTGGGGTGAAGCTGGAAACCACACCAGGGCATGCCGGCCCGTGGTATCTGACCGACCCGCACTCGGCCTTCGGCTGCGCCGCGCAGCGCGCGTTGCAGAACGCATTCGGGCGCGAGCCCGTGCTCATCCGCGAGGGTGGCAGCATCCCCATCGTCTCTGAATTCCGCAACATTCTGGGCGTGGAAACGCTTCTCCTCGGTTTGGCTTTGCCCGATTGTCGCGCGCATTCGCCGAACGAGAATTTTCCTCTGGAGAATCTTGACGCCGGCATTCGGATCAATAAGGCGGTGCTGAGGGAACTCGCGGCGTAGTGATTGGACGCAGACGCGCATTGATCCTCACCCTGATGGTGAGCTTCGCCTTGCCGTGTCCGGCGCAAACAATAGGCGAGCGGCTCAAGGAAATCTTCGCCACGCCGACGCCAACGCCGCACAAGAAAACGAAAAGCGTGCCGAAAAAATCCCCGACACCTTCCCCCAGCCCTTCAGTGCACAAGAAGAAAAAGCCGTCGCCCAGTCCATTGGAAGAGGAATCGCCTTCGCCCAAACACAAGAGAAAAGCGTCACCCACTCCTGAACCAGCGGAAACCCCATCGCCGACAGCCACCGCTTCGCCTTCTCCGCAGGAAACATCGGCGCCTTCTCCTTCGCCCGAGCAGAAAAAACGCGGCGCGGTGAATGCGACTTTGTCGCCCGACGCCATCACCGGCTTCGACAATTATCCGGCCAAAGTGCAGAAGCTTCTCACTTCTGCCCTCGAGCTCACCACGCGGAACCTTGAATACAAATACGGCTCGGCCGATCCGGCAAACGGCGGGATGGATTGCTCCGGTTTCGTGTATTTCCTCCTCACGCAAAATCGTGTGAGCGATGTCCCGCGCGATTCCAGTGGCCAGTACGTCTGGGTTCGCAAAGCGGGCACTTTCGAGCCCGTTCTCAGCCGCAAAGAAGATTCTTTTGAGTTCGATAATCTGAAACCGGGCGATCTGCTTTTCTGGACGGGAACATATGCGATTGATCGCGACCCACCCATTACCCACGCCATGATCTATCTCGGGCGCGAAAAGAAAACCGGTGCGCGCATCATGGTGGGTGCAAGCGACGGGCGGACCTATCAGAGCCAGCAGCGCTTTGGCGTGAGCGTCTTCGATTTCAAAATGCCGCACCCGGAGAAAGGCGAAATCGAGGATGGGAAAACGCGCCCGCGATTTATCGGTTACGCGCATATACCGGGTCTCGCGCAATAACGCGTCGGGTCGGCCACACCTGCTTCGGCGAAGCCTTTCGCCCGCAGCAAACAGGAATCGCACTCAGCGCAGGCTGCACCATCTTCCGCCGGATCGTAGCAACTGTGGGTGAGGGCAAAATCGACGCCGAGCTCCGCGCCTTTGCGAATGATTTGCGCCTTTGTCATCTCGATAAGGGGGGCGTGAATCCGAAACCAATCAGATGACACACCCGCTTTCGTCGCGAGGTTGGCCAGCCGTTCGAATTGCGCGATGAATTCGGGCCGGCAATCGGGGTAACCGCTGTAATCGATCGCGTTCACGCCGATGAAAATGTCGCGCGCGCCGCTCACTTCGGCCCAAGCCAGCGCGTAAGAAAGAAAAATCGTGTTCCGCGCCGGCACATAGGTGACGGCGATCTCGCGCTCGATCTCCTCGGCCGTGCGATTCTTCGGCACAGCCACCGCATCGGTTAAAGCGGAGCCACCGAAGCTGCGCAAATCGAGCGCGATAACCCGATGCTCCGCCGCGCCAAGTTGCCGTGCGAGCTTCTTCGCCGCGGCGATTTCGATGGCGTGCCGCTGCCCGTACTCGAAGGAGAGCGCGTAACTGCCGTAACCCTCCTGCCGCGCAATCGCCAGCGTCGTGGCCGAATCGATTCCGCCGCTAAGCAGAACGATGGCGCGTTGCATTCTGTAGCGGCGGTCGGCGCTTGTCCTCAGCGGAATCGAAGGGACCGCCGTCGCGTTGATTTCCGCCGGCAGGATGCGTCGCGCGCACGGTCAGCGCGATCCCTCCGCGCGCGGCAAACGCGGCCGTAACCGTTGCCTCGCGCGGCGCGCAGGCGCGAACGAAGTCATCGAGAATGCGGTTGGTGACAGCTTCATTGAACGCGCGCTCACTCCGATACGCCGCGAGATAAAACTTCAGCGATTTGGACTCGATACACGCTTTGTCGGGCACGTAATCAATTTCTATCTTCGCAAAATCCGCCTGACCGGTGACTGGGCAGAGCGAAGTGAAATCCGCGGTTTCGAAATGGATGCGATAATCTCGTCCTCGCGCCGGATTCGGGAAAGTCTCGAGCGTCGCGGCCGAAGGGAAATGAGGGATGCGCGCCGTGCTTCGCCCAAGCAAAGTCAGCTTCTTCCTGCTCATGCTGCTGATTCTAACGACGCTGGCGACGAGCGCGAGTCAATCGGGATGCTGCAACATTGGATTCTTGAGCGCGCGTTCGCGGTCGCCGTTCTTGCCGTAGTTCCAATAATCAGCCTTCAGCCCCCGCTTCAATTTCAGTTTCGAGCCATCAGGCGTATTCCACTCGCGCAGGAGGAACGGGAATTCGCGATCGAGCACGAACCGTTCGCGGCCCTTTGCCCCCTGCACTGTCACTTCGATGCTTCGTTCCACCGGCCTCCATGAAACCTTGGCCGGCGCGAATTTCACCTCTTCCGCTTTGTCTGTGCCGGCTATGGGGAGCGCGAGTTGAATGTCGAATTCAACTGGCGGTTTGGTGAAATCAATCGTGCGCACGCGCAGCGGAAGCTCATCCGCAAAGTACGCGTTGGGCGGCATTGTGATCGAGCCTGTTGTGCTTCCGGCGCGGTAACTGTATCGGGCAAAGTTCCACGTCATCTCCGGCCCGCTATTTTTTTGCTCAAAGCGCATCATCACGTTCCCGAAACTATCTGTGCCGGCAAGGTTCAACTCTGCGAGGGAAAACGTATCCAGTCGCCAGTAAGCGGCGATCGATACTTGCTCGAGGAATATGCCGATAGGCGCATTCCAGATTTGCTGCATTCGCACAGCGTGGATGGCGCCGCCTGGTTTCGCCTCATCCACGCGCGCCAGATTTTTTGGATCGATGCGTTCACGGAGCAGGATGTGGAGCGCTTCGCAATGTCTCAGTTCGCCATTGCGCATCAACTGCGCGTCATAGATGTCGAACTCGGCTTTGCCATCACTCCAGTAACTGTCGTTTGCAAGAATACCCGGAGTAAATTGGGCGCGAACCTGCGCAGAGATCAGCAAGGTGATGACAAGCACCATCAGCTTGGGCAAGGTTCCCGATGTCATATCAAGCGAAGTCGAGATATCTCTAACTTCTCGAGCAGAGTATAATCAGAGATTCCCCGGCTTCTCTCCGAATGACAAAACAACCATCCCATTTGCCGCAGGCACAGGCGCAATCTGGCGTTGCCAACCCCGCCGTGATTGATCTTTTCGCTGTCGATTCTACGCGCGACGAAGTCCTCCTGGTCATGAATGAGCCGCGGGCCTGGGACGGTGGCGATGAGCAACTGCACGAGCTGCAGGAGAAATTCAATGCCTATGCTTCATTTGTTCTCGACGGCGAAATGACCGAGGCGCATCCCGAGCTGGCGGGAAAACGGACGCGAATCGAACTGCGCTGCGAAGAAATGCCAAGCGAACGCGCTCTCGCGCTCATCGCAACCATCCACGATCAGCTTGCCTTGCAGGAGATTGAAGTCGAGGCCGTCGTCCGCGCGTGCGCCTCCGGCTTGCCCTAATATTTTAAAAATGACGTGACCGGCGTCGGTTCGAGTTTCCTGCGTCCATGCAGAAATTCGAGCTCGATCAAAAAGATCGAATCAATCAATTCGCCGCCCACTTTTCGGATTAAAGTCGCGGCGGAGGCGCTCGTGCCGCCGGTGGCGAGAAGATCATCGATCAGCACGATCTTTTCGCCGCGTTCGATTGCGTCGATGTGCAACTCCATCTCAGCCTCTCCATACTCAAGGGAATAGGCGGCGCTTTCGGTTTTGTAGGGGAGTCTTCCTTTCTTGCGCAAAGGCACGAACCCGACGCCGAGCTCGTAAGCCACAGCCGAGCCGAAGAGGAAGCCGCGTGCATCGATGCCGACGATCTTGTCGATAAGCTGCCCGTGGCAGCGCTTCAAAAACAAATCGATGGCGTCGCGAAAAAGTGCGCCGTCTTTGAGAACAGGAGTGATGTCCTTAAAGATGATCCCTGGTTTGGGAAAATCCGGGACGTCGCGCACAGCGGCACGCAGTTTTGCCACGCTTTCTTCCATCACCGCCGCCGATGCTACCGTGGCCGCAGCAAAGGTCAACGCGCGCGCTGGTGAATTCGCCTCAGCGGTTTGCGCAGCGAAAGCGCGGCTCGTAAACTGTATCCTTGGACCGGCAGCTCCTGTTTATCTCAACTTTGTGCTATTTAGCAGCCGTGCTCCGCTCGCTGCTGGCGGTGCAAAGGCGCGTCTTTCGTAAGAGCCGCTTTAGTTTCATCATGATCGGCGCGGGATTCGCGCTGCAAACCGCTTTTCTTGGTCTGCGCGGCCACGCGCTTGCACGCTGTCCGCTCACCAACCTCTTCGAAGTGCTGATCTTTCTCTCCTGGTCGATCGCGCTCATCTACCTGATCATTGGTCCCGCCTATCGCTTGTCGCTCATGGGCTCGTTCACCGCGCCGCTCGTCTTTGGCCTGCAATCGTTCGCTCTGCTCGCTCCGGTCGATACGCCGCGTTCCATCCGCCTGGCGCCGAATGCCTGGCTGGAATTTCACGCCTCGATTTCACTCATCGCCTATGGCGCCTTCGCCCTGGCCTGCGTCGCCGGAATCATGTACCTCGTGCAGGAGCACCAGATAAAAACCCACGAGTTACATTCAATTTTTTATCAACTGCCACCGCTGCCGAATTTATTTTCGGCAATGGTTCGGCTGCTCTGGTTCGGTTTTACATTTTACACCGCGGGATTGCTCAGTGGCTTTTTTACCGGCGAACCGCTGCCCTGGACAAAGGTCATGCTCGCGACTGCAGTCTGGATTGTTTACGCGGCCATCCTCTTCGGGCCTCTGCTTCGCTCGGTGGCGCCGCGGCGTATTGCGGCATTTTGTGTGGCGGCGTTTGCGGCAGCCCTCTCGCTCTTGTGGAGCATCCAGTTCGTCGCACATCGGGCATGAAATTTCTTTGCCTTGGCCTTAATCATCGAACCGCGCCTGTCGTCGCGCGGGAGCGGTATGCCGGGCACGGCCGCAGCATTGAGCTATTGCGAAAGGCCGGATGCGAGGAAGTGGTGTTGCTCACGACGTGCAATCGCGTGGAGGTGTACTGCGCGCCCGAGCGCGAGCTCACGACGCAGGAAATCGCGGCGGCATTGCAAGCACGGATTGGCCCGATGCCGGCGGATGATCTCGCGGCTTTTTATCGCTACGAGGGCGCAGACTGCGCTCAGCATCTTTTTCGTGTCACGTCCGGCATCGACTCGATGGTCTTGGGCGAGACGGAAATTTTCGGTCAAACAAAGCGCGCCTACGAACACGCCCGCGCTCACGGGGGAACGGGCGCGTTACTTCACCGCCTGTTTCAGCGCGCTTTTCGGGTGGCCAAGCAGGTGCGAACGAAAACGCAAATCACGCGAGGCTCGGTATCAGTTGGTTCCGTGGCGGTCGAGCTGGCGGAGAAAATCTTTGGCGATTTGCGCGGACGCAAAGTGCTTGTTTTAGGCGCGGGCGAGACGAGCGAAAGAACTTTGCGCGCGCTCGCTTCGCGTGGCGTCTCTGATCTGCGCGTGAGCAACCGCACACCGCAACGCGCGGAGGAGTTGGCCGCTGAGATTGAAGGCCTGGCCGTGCCGTTCAGCAACTGGCTGGAGCAATGTCGCGAGATCGACATCCTCATTTCTTCGACGGCCGCGAAAAAGCATCTCCTTTTGCCGGATAATCTCGCGCCGGTGATTCGTGAACGGATGGATCGGCCGCTTTTTATTATCGATATCGCCGTGCCGCGTGATGTCGCGCCGGAAGTGAACGAGCTCGAGGGCGTTTATCTTTACGACATTGATTCGCTGCAATCGGTGGCGAACGAAAGGATGGAATTGCGCCGGCAGCAATTGGCGGCGGCGGCGGCGATCATCGATGCGCATGTCGCCGATTTCATGAAGGAAATGGAGCGGGGGAGTGTCGGCGAAACGCGCGCGCGCGGAGAACAAACGAGCATGGCCGGAGCGCTGCGTCCATCCGAGCTGTAGCGGCGCTTCGTGAGCGCCGAAGGAACGCGCAGCGGTGACGGCGGTCGTAGACCGCCGCTACAGGAACTGGTTCTCGGGACGCGCGGAAGTGAACTCGCGCGGGTGCAGGCGGGAATGGCTGAGGCGGCCTTGCGGGAAAAATGCGGGGTGAAACTGCGCATCGAGGTTATCCGCACGCGCGGTGATGATCTCGGCGTCAACGAGGGGAGAAAAGGGGTATTTACCGCGGAACTGGAGCGCGCGCTGCTCGAGCGTCGCATCGATGTCGCGGTACACAGCGCGAAAGATTTGCCGAGCCAAATGAACGGCGGGCTTGTCATTGCCGCTGTTCTGCCGCGAGGACCGGTGGAAGATTTGCTGATCACGAAACGGCGCGCGCTTTGCTCGTTCGGAACCATCGCTACGGGAAGCGTGCGACGGCAGCGTCAAGCTCGTTGGCTGAACAAGCCGCCGCAGAAAATTGTCAGCCTGCGCGGTAACGTGCCGACACGTTTGCGCAAGTTCGCCGGGAGCGACTGGGATGCGATCGTTCTGGCGCGGGCCGGAGTGGAACGGCTGGGATTTTCAGCCCCGCAATTTGAGTTTGAAGGTCAAACTTTCTTTGCCGAAATCCTGCCAGGCGCCAAGTTCGTGCCTGCCGGCGGTCAAGGCGTGATCGCGCTGCAGACGCGCGTGGATGACGCGCCGGTTTTCGCGGCGGCTGATGATCGCGAGACGCATTTGTGTTTGCGTGCCGAGAGGGAATTTCTGCGGTTATTGGAAGGCGATTGCAATTTGCCGGTCGGCGCGTACGCGCGCTTCATCGGCGACGAGATGGAATTGCGGGCGCAGGTTTTCGGCGAAGGAGAAGAAGCGAGAATGGCAAGTGCGGCTGGAAATGATCCGGAGAAATTAGGCAAAGAGGTTTTCGAAAAGATTGAGCAGGCTTTCGAGCACGAGCACGAGCACGAGCATGAGTAAGAGTAAGACGGGAAGATGTTTCCTCGTGGGCGCGGGGCCGGGCGATCTCGGGCTGGTGACACTGCGCGCACGGGAGCTGATCGAAGGCGCCGACGTAATCGTTTACGATGCGCTGTGCAATCCGGAAGCCCTGGGATGGGCGCGGGAGGATGCGGAAATCGTTTTTGCAGGGAAAAGGGCCGGCGAGCACACGTTCTCGCAGGAGGAGATTAATGCGCTGCTCGTGGAAAAGACGCGCGCCGGGAAATTGGTGGTTCGACTGAAAGGGGGCGATCCATTTGTTTTCGGTCGCGGCGCGGAAGAAGCCGAGGCCTTGGCAGCGGCCGGCCTTGAGTTTGAAATTGTGCCTGGCGTGACCTCGGCCATCGCCGCGGCGGCTTACGCAGGCATTCCCCTGACGCACAGGGCAGAAAATTCCCATGTGACGTTTTTCACCGGTCACGAAGATCCGGCCAAAAAAAGAAGTGCCATCGATTTCGAAGCGCTCGCAAAACTTGGCGGCACGCAGGTGATGCTGATGGGAGTCGACCGGCTGGGAGCGATCACGCGTGAGATGATGGCGCGTGGCGCGCGGGCTGATTTGCCGGCGGCTTTAGTACGCTGGGGCACGCTGAGACAGCAGCAGACAATTGTCGGCACGCTCGCGGACATTGCGCAGCGGGCGAGTGACGCGGCAATGGAAGCTCCGGCGATCGCGATTTTCGGTGATGTGGTTTCGCTGCGGAAGAAGCTGAGCTGGTTCGAAAGCCGGGCGTTGTCGGGCAAACGGATCGTGGTCACGCGCACGCGCAAGCAGGCTGGCGCGCTGAGCTCGGCATTGCGCACCCTCGGCGCTGACGTGATGGAGTTGCCAACGATCCGAATCGAGCCGCCGAGCGACCTGCGCGAGTTCGCCGAGCTGGTGCAGGACGCGCACGCTTACGACTGGATTGTCTTCACCAGCCCGAATGGCGTGGAAGCGTTCTTCGAAATTTTTTTCAAACTCTACGATGATGCGCGGGAGATCGGCGCCGCCCGAATCGCTGCCATCGGACCGGCGACAGCGCAGCGCGTAAAGGATTTTCATCTGCATGTGGATTTGCAGCCGCCGGAGTTTGTCGCGGAAGGAATCGTGAAGGAATTTGCCCGCCACGGCGGTGTCGAGAACCTGCGCATACTGATCGCCCGCGCAGAGAAGGCGCGGGACTTGCTCCCCAAAGCGCTGGCGAGCATGGGCGCGATTGTCGATGAAGGGTTTGCTTATCGGACAGTGCCGGAAACGCGTGACGTGACCGGTGCGCGCCGGCGTTTTGCCGAAGAAGGCGCTGACCTGATCACTTTCACGAGCTCTTCGACCGTAGAAAACTTTCTCGAGCTCAAGCTGCCGTGGCCAGCGGGCATGAGAGTGGCCAGCATCGGACCGATCACTTCGGCGACGGCACGTGAGCGCGGGTTGAAGGTGGACGTGGAAGCCAGGCAGCACGACGTGCCCGGGCTGGTCACGGCCATCCGGAAATTCTACGGGGTCTGACAATGGCGAACGATTTTGCCAGCACCATGCGCGAGTTGAGTGCCGAAGCCGTCGTGCGGGAACGTCCGCGCGCGAGCACGACCGAGCTGGCTGCGATGCTGCGCGAGTTCGACGCCCTCGATGCTCGGCTGCAAGGCATCGAAGCGATGATGAAATCGCAGCTGGAAAATATCGCGAACAATCTCGGGCCAGCCCGGGCCGAGCATCAGAAAATCGAGGAACATCTTGCCGCTCTTCGGACAAGTGAAACGGTCAATCAGCGGCTCTTCGACTCGCTACACGAAGAACTGCTGAAGTACCGCGATAATTTTTTGCACGAGTCGCTCCAGAAGCCGTTCGTGCGCGATCTCATCGTGTTGTTCGACGATCTGAGCATGCTCGCTCAACAACTGGAGGCTGCCGAGGCCGAAAAGAAGCGTGATCGTCTGGCGCGCTGGCGGGAGAATCTGGATAACGCAATCCACACTTTGCTTGAAATCCTTCACCGGTTGGAAGTGACCGAGGTCGAAACGAAAGAGTTCGTGGACCTTTCCCTCCACAAAGTGGTGAGCGTTGAGCCGGCTGATTTCGCCGAGGATAACGGCCGCATCGTATTCCGAATCAAGCGCGGTTTCACCTGGCGCGGAAAAGTGCTGCGGCCGGAGGAAGTGATCGCAAAACGGTATCAATAACGACCTAAGCGAAGCGGCACTTTCGCATGGCAAAAGCGCGCCTGAAAGGCCTCTCTGCATCGGGCATGAAAATTGCATCGAGAAACGCGGGCGCTGAGCTCCTTCCACTTCTCCGCAAATGAACGAACGCAAAGCAGTTGGCATCGACCTGGGCACAACGTTCTCCGCCGTCGCTCACATCGACGCCTACGGAAAACCGCAAATTATTCCCAACGCCGAAAGTGAGCTGATCACGCCCTCGGTGATCTTGTTCGACGGCAATAACGTCATCGTCGGCACGACAGCAAAGAACAACGCCGTGGCCGAGCCGGAGAAAATCGTGGACTTCGTCAAGCGTGAGATGGGCAAGCCGAAGGAGCAATTTCATCGTGAGTTCGGCGGCAAAATTTATTCGGCGGAGGAATTGAGCGCGCTCATTCTGAAAAAGCTCAAGCTCGATGCGGAGAAGTATCTCAAGACGCCGATTACAGACGCTGTGATCACCGTGCCAGCTTATTTCAATGACGCGGAACGCACCGCCACAATTACGGCGGGGCAACTGGCCGGTCTCAATGTTTTGCAAATCCTGAACGAGCCGACGGCGGCGGCGCTGGCCTACGGGCTGGACAAGCTGGGCGAGGATCAAACCGTCTTCGTCTTCGATCTCGGCGGCGGCACGTTCGACGTCACCATCATGCGGATCCAGGCCAACCAGATCAACATGATCGCGACCAATGGCGATCACCGCTTGGGCGGAAAAGATTGGGACGACACCATCGTCAACCAGGTGGCGGAAGAGTTCGACCGGCAGCACGGGGAAAATCCACTGCTCGATCTGCAGAGTTATCAGGATCTCCACACGCGGGCGCTGGCCGCGAAAATTCAGCTTTCCAGCCGGACCCAGAGCGCGGTCGTGCATCATCATAATGGAAAAAGCGTGAAGCTGGAGATCACCCGCGACGAGTTCGAGAAGCGCAGCCAGCATCTGGTGGAAAAATGCAAGACCATTTGCGAAATGGTGATGCAGGAGGCGAAGCTGAAATGGGACGACATCGACAAGGTCTTGCTCGTCGGCGGCATGACGCGAATGCCGATGGTGCGCGCGCTTGTCGCGCAATTAACAAAAGCGCCGGTCATTGACGACGTGAATCCTGATGAAGCGGTAGCCAAAGGCGCCGCCATTCAGGCAATCCTCTCGATGCTCGAGGAGGAGAAAACGTCAGGCGAAAAAGTATTGCCGGAAAACACCCGGGACCAATTTGCCGGCCGCGAAGGCGGGCTCATTCAGGTGACGAACATCACTTCGCACACGCTCGGGGTGGTGCTTTGGGATGAAGCGCATCTGGAGGAGTACGTATTCCCGATGATCCGCAAGATGACAGCGATTCCCGCGAGAGCGCGCAACTCCTTCGGCACCGCCATGTCGAACATGCAACGCGCGGTTGTGCGGGTGGTGGAAGGCGAGAGCACGTTGCCGACGGAATGCACGCCGCTGGGCATTTGCGATGTGGAGCTGCCCGCATTTCTGCCCAAAGGCTCGCCCGTGGAGCTGACCTACGAATACAATGCCAACCAGGTGCTGGAAGTCTCCGTCGCTGCCAGCGGCAATCGATCGAAGGTTTCCATCGAGCGCAACACCGGCCTCGCGCCAGAGGAGATGTCTGAGGCGGCGGCAAACCTCGGCGCATTGAAAATGGCGTGATGGCGGCGAAATCCGCGCCGGTTTTTCCCATCCCGCTTCCGGACGATCCGAAAAAGTGGGAGGGCTGGAGCAACTATAAATCGCCTAACCCATACGAACGGCTCTGCCTCGACCCGCGGCAGAATCCGAGCAATGAGCTGATCGAGGAACATTGCCGCGAGCTGCTACGCTGGTGGCAAAAAAAGCTGCCGCTCAAAAACCAGCCGAGCAATCCTGTCGCACAACTGCTGCGCGACGGGCTGGACGAATCGTCGCGCTATCTGAGTGAAGCGCGTGTCGAGTTGCTCGATCCGGCGCGCCGGCAACGCGTCGATCAAGAGCTGGCGGCGGAGGCGCATGCGCAAGCAGTGAGCGAGTTTCAAAAATTTCTCACCTTCACTGTCGCCGACGGGACTCTGGCCGAGAACGAGGAGAAATCGCTTTTGCGTTTCGGGGCGGAACAGGGCCTGGCGGAAGAGCAGATGGTAGAATTAATCGAGCGCGAGATCAGCTTGCGTGGAGTTGAACGGATCGGGCCGCCGGAGCCATCTCCGCCGCAGATAATCGAGGCGCCGGTCGATCCGAAAACGGAATTCATGCGGCTGTTACGCTTGAGCGGACTCGATGGCGAGAGCATGACCGATGATCAGCGTGACGCCTTCATCAACGTGGCCGAAAACTCGGGCATCGACGCGGGAGAAGCGGAAGACATGGTCGATGAATACCTTGAGGAAATCGAGCAGAAGGAACTCGCCACCTCGGCAGCGCCGAAGCCAATTATCCTCAACGGCAAAACTAAGAACGAAGAGCAAGCGCCGGCGCCTGCGCTCCCAGCAATGTCGCCGGAGGAGGAGCGCCGCCGTTTCACCAGCTTTACCAACTCCATGGGAGCGCAGATGCTTCTCATTCCCTCCGGTGAATTCCTCATGGGAAGCTCCGCTCCCGATGCTCCGCCAAATGAGACGCCGCAGTTTCGCGTGATGGTGACGCGGTTTTTCATGTCTCGTTTTCCGGTTACAAATGAGCAATACGAAGAGTTCGATCCCTTGCACGCGCGCAAACGCGCCGCGGGCGCCGGCGGGCGCCATCCCGTGGTTTACGTGAGCAGCCTTGAAGCGATGAAGTTCTGCCAATGGCTCAGCACGCGCGAGCGCAGGAAATACCGGTTACCCACCGAAGCCGAGTGGGAATACGCCGCCAGGGGAACGGACGGGCGCATGTATCCGTGGGGGAGTTTTGCGCGGCGCGGTGACCTGGCGAACTTCGCCGATAAGAACACAGTTTTCGCGTGGAGCGATCGCGAGGTTGACGATGGCTATGCGGAGAGCTCGCCGGTGGGCGCATTCCCGCGGGGCGCCAGTCCCTTCGGGGTCGAAGAGATGGCGGGCAATGTGTGGGAATGGTGCAGTAATTATTTCGAAACGTACAAAGCGCTTCCGAAGGTCAACCCGCATGGTCCGCCCAACGGAAGCAAACGGGTCTACCGGGGCGGCAGCTGGAAATCGCGTTTCGCCAGTCTGCGCACAACAACCCGAAGCGCGAACGCGCCGAACTACTCGTGCAATGATCTTGGTTTCCGCGTCGTCTGCGAGTGCGAAGGCTAGAAACGAAAAACGCGGCTGTTCGCCGCGTTCTCGAAAACTAAAATAAGTCGCGCGCTGCGGTTCAGCCGTTGGGATTAAAGCGGAATTTTGTTCGCCCGCGTTTGGCGTTGGCCTTGGCTTTGCGTCGGCTCTTTTGGTTCGGCGTTTCGAACGCGCGCAACCGGCGCACCTCATCAAGAATGCCTTCGGCGTCAAGTTTGCTCTTAAGCCGTTTGAGCGCCCGGTCCACCGGCTCGCCTTTTCGAACAATAACTTCTGGCATCAATTCACCTCGATCCTGGGAAATTTAGCCCGCGCATGGGTGGGCTGGAAGAAAGTTAGCCGTCGCCACTTGGCCCGTCAAACAGCGCAGGCCCAGGGCTGGGCCGGTCAAGCTTTCAGGCCTGAGTATGCCTGGCGTAATGGTTTTCCACGCCCTTGGGCAGAAGGCGTTTGCGTCCCCGCTGGCGGCGGCGGGCGAGCGTGGCGCGGCCGCCTTTGCTTTTCATCCGCGCGCGGAACCCATGCTGGCGTTTGCGCGTGCGTTTCGATGGCTGATACGTGCGTTTCATGGGCCGAAGCGGACGTGCAAGGTAGAAACGGCCTATCCGTTGTCAACCGCACGCGCTGGTTGCCTTCACCGCCCTTTTCTGAGATACCAATAGCGTGAGTCACGTCCTCATCGAGCCAGCGACCGCGGAGGATCTAGATGAACTTTCCGATCTGCTCGGCGAGCTCTTCTCGGAGGAGAGTGACTTTCGCCCCAACAAGGACAAGCAATTGCGCGGGCTACGTTTGATTTTCGAAGAACCGAATCGCGGCCGCGTTTTCGTGCTGCGGCGCGATCATTCCATCGTAGGGATGATCAATCTGCTCTTCACCATCAGCACAGCGGAAGGCGGCTTCGTCATTCTGCTCGAAGACCTCGTCATTCATAAAGCTTATCGCGACCACGGCTATGGCTCGCAATTGCTCCAATACGCCATCAATTTTGCCCGGCAGAAAAACTTCCTCCGCATCACGCTTCTGACCGACCGGCCCGAAATCAAATCGCAAGCTTTCTTCAGGCGCCATGGTTTCTTCGAGTCGGCCATGATCCCGATGCGTCTGCTCATCACACCCGATACTCCGCAGACCGACATTACGCTCTAGCCTGTTTGCAGGGCGGGGTGTTTCAGCCGAGTAAGCGCAATGCGCACCGGGGCCATTCGCCTTTTCCAGCTTGCCGGCATCACGGTGTATCTGCACTTCAGCTGGTTCATAGTCGCCGCCTTTTACATGACGAGTTTCGCGCGCCAGTACCACTACCCACTCTGGGGTGTTCTGACTTATCTGGCGCTTTTCGCGATAGTGCTACTGCACGAATTTGGCCACGCCCTTGCCTGCCGCCAGGTCGGCGGAGTGGCAAACCGGATCATTCTCTGGCCGCTCGGCGGCATCGCTTTTGTCAATCCGCCGAGAAGAGCGGGCGCTTATCTTTGGAGCATCGCGGCCGGCCCGCTGGTCAATGTCGCGCTCATCCCTTTTTTAGGAATTGCTCTTGCCACCGCGCTGCGCCAGCACGCGCTCGGCGCTTCCAGCGACAACGTGCTTTTCTGGAGCCAGCTGCGCCTCATCAATTACAGTCTGCTTATTTTTAATCTGCTCCCGATATTCCCGCTCGATGGCGGCCAAATCGTCCGGGGCCTGCTTTGGTATCCTTTCGGCGAAATCCGCAGTCTGCAAATTTCAAGCGTGCTCGGTTTGATCGGCGCCGGCCTTCTTGCACTCGCCGCCTTCCATTGGTGGACACCGTGGATCATCATCCTCGCGTTTTTCCTTCTCAGCCGTGCCGCGTTTGGCTGGCAACAGGCTAAAGCCATGATCGCGGCCAGCGATCACGGCGTGGCTGTCTCGCCTTCCCCTAGTGTGCCGCTTGAGGAACCGCGCCGTTGATTACTTCAACGAGGGCACTTGCTCGATCAATCGGCGCCGGAGATCGGCACGAAAACTGACTTCGTCTGCTGCGATCTCGACAGCTTTGCTCGATTCGGGTGAAAGTTTTTTCTGGGCAAACGTTTTCAGCTCGTCAATCCGCGTGGTGTCGCTGAAGAAAGTAAAAAGGCTCGGCACGTACGTGTTTGCTTCGAGCGAATCCACTTTGGCGAGCAAAGTCTTTGCGTTCGTCTTCGCGAAATCCCAGGCCAGATCGGGCCGGTCGCTTTCGCGTGCGACTTTCGCAACAAGGTAAATCGCGCGGCTCGTGGGCAGCTCATCGCCCAGCGCAATCGCCAGCGTCTTCTTGATCAATCCCGGGTCGGTGCTGAAGGCCAGCGCGTCGTAGTAATTTTGCTTCTCTTCCGTGCTCGCCGTTTTTAATCCCAGCTCATGTACTTTTTCCCAGACCGCGTTGTCACCATTCCGCACCACTGCCGCGAAAGTAGGAGCGCGAAGATCGGCGGCGAGCGCGCCGGGATCTTTGACGAAAGCGTCGAAGTTTTGCCGGCAAAGCTTGATGACATCGGTGTCGCCCAGCAACGCCAGTGTCTCGATTAGACTCGCTCGCAACATCGAGATCGCCGCCGGTTCACCTGGTTTGGGCTGCATTGTCACGGCGCCGAGGGTGGGCTGGAGCAGTCGTCTGGCGTAGCCGCGAAATTCCTGGCGTTCGGGCGTGTCTGTGAGGAGGTGATCGACGAAGGTGAACACAGTGATGATTTGCTCGCGCAGCGCCAGCGCTGTGTCTGGCGGGAGTTGATTGACGAGAGCGGTGTAGAAGGAAAAAGGCTGCCGGCCTGCCTGGACGAACGCCCATGCGTCGCTCAACAGGTTCACCTTGTCTGGCACGTTCATGCCCGGCAAAGCCGCCATCAGCAGCTTCCACGAGGCCTCGTCGTAGGCAACGCGGTAATTGCCAGCGCCTTCCACATTCAACTTCAGCGCGCGATCCGCCGGCACGTCCGGGAGCGTCGCTGTTTTCTCCTCCAGTAGGAGCGTTGCCGGCGCGCTCGCGCCCTCCACCAGATACGTCAGCGGGATTTTCCAGAGCGCGGTGCTTTCGTCGCGGAAGTTAACCGTGAAGCGCTCCTGCGTTAGTGAGACGGTGTCGTTTGCCTCGCGCTTCACCGTGACTAGGGGAAAGCCCGGTTGTTCGGTCCAGCCCGCAGCAATTTTGTCCACCGTCTGGTGGGAGGCTTCGCTCAGCGCATCCCATAAATCTGCCGTAGTCGAGTTGGAGTATTTGTGGGCCTGCATGTAGCGCCGGATGCCGTCGCGAAACGCTTCTTCGCCCAGAAAACTCTCCAGCATCCGAATGAACGACTGTCCTTTTTTGTAAGTGATGTCGTCGAACGCGCTGTTCGCTTCCGCTTCCGTCGCCACCTTCTGCTGGATAGGGTGGGTGGTGGCGCGCGCGTCGCCCTCCATCGCCGTCTCCTTGGGAATGCCGATGCGCCGCGACGGGTCGCGCGGGATGGATTTCTGCAGCCAGACTTCCCATTGGGGGTTGAAATGCGCGGTGCATTTGCTGCCCATCCACGAAGCGAAGCCTTCGTTGAGCCAGAGATTGTCCCACCACGCCATCGTCACCAGGTCACCGAACCATTGATGTGCCACTTCGTGCGCGATCACTTCAAAGACGCGCTGCTTCGTCGCGGCGGAAGAATTCTTCGGGTCGAAGAGCAGCGCAGTTTCGTAATAGGTGATGCCGCCCCAGTTTTCCATGGCGCCGCCAAAACCGCCGGGAATCGCGATCTGGTCGAGCTTTGGCAAGGGGTACGGCACACCGAAGTATTCGTTGTAGTAACGCAAAATCTTCGCCGTGCTTTCCAGCGCGTAACGTCCACTTTCGGCTTTGCCTTTGGTTGTAATAACCCGCAGCTTTACGCCTTCGACCTCTGATTCGACGGCATCAAATTCGCCCGCGCAAAGGACGTTCAGATAGCTCGCCATCGAAGGCGTCGGCTTGAAACTTACTTCGCGTCCGCCCTCCACTTGCTTCTCGCTCGCGATCGGCATGTTCGACACAGCCATCCAGTTTTCCAGAACTACCGCTGTCAACTGAAAGGTGGCGCGGAAAGTCGGCTCGTCCCAGCACGGGAAAAAGCGACGCGCGTCCGTCGCTTCAAACTGCGTCCCGAGAAACATCTTCTTCTCTCCCGTGCCTTGCTCCTGATATTTCCCGTAAAACAGCCCGCGCCCGAACTGGTTGATCTTGCCCGTGAAATTGAGCGCCAATGTGTGCTCGCCCGCGCTTAACTCTTCGGGCAAGGCGATGGTGATCAACTCTTTGGCCGAATCGATTTTTACAGATGAACTCGGAAGCGCTTTGTCATCGACTCGCGCTTCCGAAATCGCGATCTCGAGCGCGTTAAAGATGATCTCACGCGTGGGCTGCTCGACCTTGAGTTTAATGCTCTCGTGCCCCGCGAACGTCAGCTTCTCTATGTCTGGCCGAATCCAGATCGCGTATTCCGTCGGGCGCACGCTCTTCGGCAGCTTGCCCGGTGTGCTCGCAAAATTGAACGGCCTCTCAGCTGGCAACGAACTCACAGCCGCCAAAGTGAGCAGAAGAAAAGGGACGCGCATCCGCTCAGTTAACAGCGCGCCTGTTTACTGCACAACCAGCACGATGACGAGCTGACCGTCGCCCACCTGCGGTCCACGGATGACGAGAGGACTGGCCCTGTTTAATTTCGCGTCCGTCTCCAGCAAGAGCTTCTGCTCCTGAAAAAGCTTCAGGTTCAAAACGTAAGCGCCGCTTTTTTCGCCGCGAGCATCCACGTGGAGCGCGAAATACTTGCTTGTCGCCAGCCAGTCTTCCTGGCCGGTCTTGAGTGTTTTGCGCGCTTCACCGATGAGCTGAAGGCGGGAGTAGCCGAAGAGCTGCCGCAAAGTTCCCTCGATCTTCGCCACTTCCGCCGGAGTCGGCTCCGATGGCAGCGAGTTGCTCGCGATAAGCAAGCCGCTCCAGATTGTCTGCTCTTCCCGCGCTGCCTCCGCGCTGCTGAGGGCCACGGCTAAAATCGCGACGAGCAATCCCAGCCGCGCTTTCATGTTTACTTGGCCGCGTATTCCTTCGGAAACGATTGCAAACCATCCACCCAAAGCACCGTCACGTGTTCATCCTTCTTCTCGAACATGGTGATGCTCGCGTTCGGGCTCACACTCGGGTCCACCCGGTAACTCAAAATCTCGCTCAGGTATTGCGATTGGCTCGGGGGCGTTTTCTCACGAAAAACGAAAACCGCGCAGATGACGAAGATGGCGAAGGACGTGGCCGCTCCCCAAAGCAGCCGCCGGATGGTCCACCAGCCCGTGCTCGTCGCCTCGTCCTGTTCTTCGTGCTCGTCTTCGCGATCGAGACGCTGGCGCAGTTGGTGACTGAAGAACTCTTCGTTATTTAAGGCAACCGCCTCCTCGCGCAAAAGTGTGCCGAGCTGTTTCGCGCTCTGCTTCTCCGCTTCCGCCGCGGCGCGGTCCGGCAGGGATGCGAGGAACTCGTCCAGCTCGCGGCCAGAAAGCTGGTCGTCGATCCATGCTGTCCATTTTTCCTCAAACCTTTTCATAAACATCCCTCAGCAGGGTTTGAAGCTTCTTTCGTGCGTAGAAGAGCCGCGACATCACCGTGCCGATCGAGCAGCCGAGCGTCTCGGCGATTTCGTGATATTGCATGTCCTCCATTTCCTTCATCAAAATGACGGCGCGATGTTCCGGTGAAAGCTGCGCGATGGCTTGGTCGATTCGCGCCCGCACCTCCGTTCGCTCCATGCGCTCGTGCGGCAATGCCTCGGCCCGGGGCAAGGTCTTCGAGGCCGGATCGACCTCTCGCAACTGCACAGAGTCATCGAATTCCGTGCCGGCGCCTTTGATCTGCTTCTTGCGCAGCCAATCGATGGTCACGTTCATGACGATGCGATAGACCCAGGTGTAAAAGGAGGACTTGCCGCGGAAGCGCGCGATCGATTTCCACGCTTTCACGAAGCTGTCTTGAGCCAGGTCCCAGGCGTCCTGCTCGTTATGGACCATGTTGTAGATCATTCCAAAAACTCTCGTCCGGTAGCGGGTCACTAGTTCATCGAATGCCGCCGTCTCGCCTTGCTGACACCGTTTTACCAGTTCAAGCTCGGAGATTTCGGTGGCTTCCGTGTGCATATTTTGACGGAGCCGGTGCTAATTCATTCAAGCAACCGCCTTTAGCGGCTGCCGAAACGGCGGCGCCATTCACAGCGGTACTCGCCGATAAGGGTAATAATACCGTCGCGCACCTGGAAAAGCCGTTGCAAGAGAACGGCATGCTGGCTGGGCGAAATGCGCTTCTCGCGCAGCAATGCCGCCGCGCCATCCATTGAAAGCGTGATCGCCTTGAGCGCGCGCTTGAGATAGGCGATCGTCATCCCGATTTCGTCCACGTCTTCGCCGCTCAAAGCCGCCGCTAATTTCGCGCTCGCCAATGCCGCGTGCGTGGCCAGCTTCACCGCCGAGGGCTCATTTTGGAGCGTCGAATCGGCGTCGAACATCTGATCGATCCATATGGTCAAGGCGAAGGCCGCGCGATAAAGACTATGGTCCTCAAATGAATCCGGTGGCGGGGGTTTCTCGTCCTGCTCTTCTTCTAAAAGCGCGTCTACTTCCTGTGTCCAATCCTTGCCGTCGAGCAGCTGCGTCCAGCCCATTTCCCGCGCGATGATCTGGTCGCGATTTGGATCATCCAGATACTTCTCCAGCAGCTCCATGTATTTCTCCGTCTTATGATCCTGTTGCTGGAGAAATCGCTCCCAATCGTATTCATCCCACGCCCGTTCCGGCTCCTGATCGAATCCGGCCATGGCTGGAACTAAAAGCTACGATGCAAGACGGTGCAAAAGGTAATTCACTGTCGCAGCGGTCTATGAGCGCCGGGAACCTTAAGCCCTGCCCTATCCGCGCCGATTAAATGTTCATACCACTTCGGCGCTGACAGAGCGCCGCTACCGTACCGGCGTGCCGGCGCGTTCACTCTGTAAACGCAACTGGCCACAGGCCGCCGCGATGTCGTGTCCTTTCTCACGCCGCAATGTCGCCGCGACTCCGGCGCCGCGGAGAATCGCGAGGAACTTCTCCTGCCGATCTCGCTCCGGCCGGCTCCAGTTCAACCCTTCCACTGCATTGTAAGGAATCAGGTTCACCTTGGCCGCAAACTCAAGCGCACGCTTTGCCAGCTCGCGAGCCTGTTCATCGGAGTCATTCACCGACGCGATGAGAATGTATTCAAACGTGATCCGCTGCTTCTTGCACCGCGTGTAGTAGCGGCAGGCTTCGAAGAGCTCGCTCACAGGGTATTTTCTGTTTACCGGCATGATCCGCTTGCGCACTTCATCAGTCGCGCCGTGGAGCGAAATGGCGAGCCGGATTTGCAGGGGCTGCTCGGCCAGCTTCCGGATCTGCGGCACAAGTCCGCTTGTCGAAACGGTGATGCGCCGCGCTCCGATGCCGAGCCCCCACGGCGCATTAATGATGGCGATGGCGCGCATGAGATTGTCGTAGTTCGCCAGCGGCTCGCCCATTCCCATGAAGACCACGTTGTCGATCGTTTCGCCGCTTTCGCGCTCGACCGCCATGAGCTGCTCGACGATTTCATCCGCGCGCAGGTTTCGTTTCCAGCCTTCCAGGCCGCTCGCGCAAAACTTGCAGCCATAGGCACAGCCAACCTGGGTGGAAACGCAGATCGTGCGCCGATCGGAACGTGAACCATAAAGCGCAGGCGAAGCTGGTATCAGCACCGACTCGATGAGATTACCGTCGTGCAATCGAAAGAGAAACTTCTGCGTCGTATCGCGCGAGCCCAGCGCGCGGATGATTTCGAGACTCCCGAACTCAAACTGCGCCGCCAGTTGTTCCCGCAGACTTTGTGGAAGATCGCTCATTTCGGCGAAGGAGCGCGCGCGTTTTCGGTAAAGCCAGTCGGTAAGCTGCCGTGCGCGGAAGGCCGGCTGCGCCAGAGCTTGCAGCTCATCCAGCCCTAACGATTTGATCGGCCTCTTCACCATGAAACTGAGTACATCCCCCTTCAATTACGGCGCCCCGCTGGTGCGCAGGATTAATATCCCAAAAAGTTCCGAGCAAGTCACCCTTCAAGGTCGCAGACAGCGGCCTCCTTTGACTTCACCCAGGATAACGAAGAATGGACCCGGCCAGACGTTGCACCGTGAAAACCTTACGCCAGCTTGCGCCCATGTCGCGCGCCCGCACGCCCTGGCTCATCGGCTGGGAAGCCGCCAAAGCGAACGCCGTCCCGGCTTTGATCCTTCAATCGATCATGCTTGCCGTTTTGCTGGCTTATTACTTTCACCCACCGAGCGCCGCCTTTCTGCAAGAACTCGCTCGCTATAAGCAGCAGCACGGCATCACCTTCGTGCTGGTTGCATCCATAATGGTCGGGGCGCTGCTGCCGGAGTTGTTCGTGATCTTCTTTTTCCAACGTGGCCACGCCAGCTGGAGCAACGTTCGCAACTTCGCTTTCAACGCTCCTTTCTGGGCCTTTGACGGCTTGCTTGTGAACGCGATGTATACGCTCCTGGCGACCTGGCTTGGGGATCGGGTCACGTTCCCGGTGGTTCTTGGCAAGATCTGCATCGACCAGTTCGGCTACAATCCGTTCTTCGCCGCGCCCTTTGGCATCTGGGGTTATGCCTGGAAGAACAACGACTACTCTTTTGCCAAACTGCGTCCGTTGCTGACTTGGAACTATTATCGTCAACATGCATTCCCCCTCCTGGTAGCAACGTGGGCGGTCTGGATTCCGCTCATGGCCATCATCTACTCGCTGCCGTTCGCTTTGCAGTTCCCGCTCTTTGCCTTCGCACTCACTTTCTGGGTGCTGATGATGACCTACATGACGAACCGCTTTGCTGAGAACCGGGCGTTACGGGAGTTAGAAGAGCAGACTATCTCACTTTAATTTATCTGCCGAATTTGTGGTTAGCTGCTTGTGAAATAGACCAGCGCTTCGTGAACGCCGGCGCCGTAATCGCGCTCCGCCACGTACCCTTTGGCTGCTCGCACCGCCTCTTTCACCCGCTCAATCGCATTCGCCGGACACGCGGGCATGGCGGCAAAACGGCCGTCCAGCATTGAGAGATCGTTGTGGTGATCGCCCGCGGCGAACACCGCCTCGCGCGGGACGTCTGTCAGTCGTGACAGTTCGGCAAGGGCGGCGCCTTTGTGGTAATCCGCGTGGCAGAAGCGCAGGTAAACGGAATTGCGCTGGTAATGAAACTGCGGCTGAAGAAATCGGACCCTATCGATGAAGCGCGTGATCCGGTCCATTTCCTCCTCGCTCTGCGCGATGACCCCTTCCGGCTCCGTGCCGAGATACACAACGCGCGCCGCCGTCTTCGCATTCACAAAAGCGATGATCTCTGCCAGGACAGAACGCGCCGAATGAAAGAGCTCTTCGTGGGCCCGGGCGCAGCGGTCGTTCCAATCGCCAAACGGCTCCCATTTGTTTCCGCCGTTCCGTGCCGGACGAAAGACATCGCGCTCGCTCGTCAGGATGAAGTCGGGGTGAACAGGAAACTCAAAGTCGAGCAGGCCTGACTCGAGCAGTTCAACAGAGCGGCCGGTGTTGATGGCCCAGAGCACACCTCTGCGCTGCAATTCGCCGATGAGTTGCATGCACTCAGGATCGAGCACCGGATTGCTGTCGTGAGCGACCAGGGTTCCATCAAAGTCAGTGCTAAGAAGGCGAATGTTCGACATCGGGAGCGGGTAACTTAGAAATTGATTTTGCCGGCGCAACGGACAACGGTTTGACGCGATGAAATCGGCTTATGAGCTGGCGATGGAACGGCTGCAAAAGGGCGCGCCGGCGGTAACTTTGAGCGACGAGCAGAAAGCGGATTTAGCGGAGATCGATTCACAGTTTCGTGCCCGCATTGCAGAGAAAGAATTGTTCCTCAAAGATCAAATAGGCAAAGCTATTGCGGCTGGAAAATTTGATGAGGTTGAGCAATTGCAGAAGCAGCTAGGCGCTGAAACACGCCGCCTGCAAGAGGAGCGTGAAAGCAAAAAGGAGAAGCTCCGCGCTAGCTTTGGCTCTCGCTGACTCGCGCCGGGCCCCACCTTCCAATCGGAATCGCGGCTCAGGCGCGTTCCTTCTCCGGAATGGATAAGTGCGGGAAACAATGGATGGCGCACATGCGCCGCGGGAGATTCGAGGAAGCGTGGCGCATCAGCGATGCCGTGCTCGCCAGGCGCGCCGGCCAATCGTGCGCTCATCTGCCTTTGCATGAACAATGGCTCGGGACCGGCGAAAGTCTTAGGGGCAAACGCGTTCTCATCCGCTGCCAACATGGTCTCGGCGATACGGTCCAGTTTCTCCGCTACATCTCGTTAGTTCGTCGCATCGCCAGAGGAATTGTCCTCCAGGCGCAAGAGGAGCTACTTCCGTTACTAGGCACTCTCCGCCAATTGCCTGATGAGTTGTGGCCGCTGAATACCAAGGTGACGAACTACGATATCGCCGTGGAAGTGATGGAATTGCCACATCTGTTTCGCACTACTCTTGGTTCCATTCCGGCAGAGATTCCTTACTTTGATATTGCGCCAGCCGCCCTGAGGACAAAGCGAAATGTCGGGCTGGTTTGGGCGGCAGGTCGTTGGGATGAACGCCGATCCATTCCATACCATCTCCTGCGTGAGCTGGCCGGCGTCACTGATGTGCAGTGGTATATTCTTCAGCGCGGGGGCGCGCTGGACGAATGGAGAGGGGAATTTGGGTTGAATGGCGGCAGTGATGACGTGCTCGAAGCGGCGCGCGTGATTGCCGGGCTTGATTTGCTGATTTCGGTGGACAGTCTGCCGGCGCATCTGGGCGGCGCGCTGGGCGTGCCGACATGGACCTTGCTTCACGCCGCGCCTGACTGGCGCTGGATGCTGGGCCGCAACGACTCTCCCTGGTATCCGACGATGCGGCTTTTCCGCCAGTCGCGCCCGGGAGATTGGCCGCCCGTTATTCGCGCAGTGCGAAAAGAATTAGGAGACTACTTCGGAAGCAGCCGGCGGCAGGTCGCGGCGGCCGCGCTTGGGTAAGTTCGGATCAAGAAAGCCGAGCATGTGCGCGTGCTCGATCACGCGCACACCTTCCTGTTTTTGTATCTCCGCGATCTGTTTTTGGAAGTTCTCCATTTTCGTCCAATGCACCTTTGGCCGGAAGTGGTGCTCGGCATGGTAGCCGTTATAGAAGAAGATCCAATTATAAAGCTTCCCGTAACTACTCACGCCCCACGCGATGGGCTTGTCTGGATTAGCTCCGTAGTGGCGGAAGTAGCCATTCAGGTAACTAAAGCAATGGCCAAGATAGAAAAATGGCAGAAAGAAGAGCGCGTAATGCCAGTTGAAGATAAACATGGTCAGCAGAACTATCGCGACTGATGCCAGCTCGATGTTACCCCAGATGACATCGTCATTGCCGCGTTTGCGCAGCTCCTTGCGGATCGCGGCCGGGTTATCGCGAAAGAAGCTGAGGAAAACGTAACTCCACGGGTTCTCAGCTTCGCCATCATGCCCGTGCCGGTAAATGGACAGCCAGTCGATCGTTTCGCCATTTTCATCCTGGCGATCAGAATTACCCCGATGATGCCGCATATGGACGGCGTCGTAGTACGTCTGGGAAAAGCAGGCCGCGATGGAGTTGAGCAAGCTGAACAGCCGGTTGAGCAGCGGCGAGCGGAAGAATGGGTTGTGGATGAAGTTGTGCGCCAGGCCGTTGATGTTGGCGTTGATCATGAGCGAATAGACCAAGCCCATGATCAACATGATCCAGAGCGGCGTGCGCGAGTAGAGAAAGAACATGGCCAAAAAATAGCCCAGGTGAAACAAGCCCGCGCACATCGGCACCGCGTCCCAACGGGTGTGGGCGAAAATCTTCGAGTCGGTGCTTGGTCGCTCGATGCGAATGGCGTCCGGGAGAGACATGCCATGGACTATTCGTGGAAGTAAGACCCGTTTGCAAGCGTGTGGAAGCGCGCTGGATTCCGCTTGAATTGGGGCGAGGAGCATCGAGATTTTTTTGTGCTTACTAAAACTGCAGACGGCGAAGTCGCGGAGACCCTGGTGGAAGAACGCGAGATGGCGGTGAAACCAGCGAACGAATCGCGCACGACTAAAGCTGCGCCAAAGTCGCTTACCATTTTCGTTGACGGAGAGTTTTTCCCCGAAGGCGAGGCGAAGGTTTCGGTGTTCGATCATGGATTGCTTTATGGCGATGGGATTTTCGAAGGCATTCGCTTCTATAATGGGCGCGTCTTTCGGCTGGAGGAACATCTCGAGCGTTTATGGGATTCCGCGCGTTCCATCTGTCTGGAGATTCCGATGTCGCGTCGGGAGATGACCGAAGCAGTGCTGGAGACGATCCGGCAAAACGATTTGCGCGACGGCTACATCCGCTTGCTGGTCACGCGTGGAGTGGGCAACCTCGGCCTCAATCCCGTCCATTGTAACCGGCCGAGCGTGATCATCATCGCCGCGACCATCGCGCTATATCCCGACGATGTTTATCGCAATGGTCTGACCGTGGTGACCTGTCCGACGCGGCGCACCAGCCCGGCGGCGCTGAATCCCGCGGTGAAGTCGCTCAATTATCTCAACAATGTCATGGCGCGAATCGAAGCGAACCTCGCCGGAGCGGACGAAGCGCTGATGTTGAATGATGAGGGCTGCGTGGCTGAGTGCACCGCCGATAACATTTTCATCATCAAGCGCGGTGAGATCTTCACCCCGCCGATCAACGCGGGTGCACTGCGCGGTATCACGCGCGCTGTCGTGTTCGAGATCGCGGCCGAGCTTGGGTTGAAGATTTCCGAGACCAACATCACCCGGCACGATGTCTTTGTTGCTGATGAATGTTTCCTTACCGGCACCGCGGCGGAAGTCATCCCTGTAATCAAAGCTGATAATCGACTCATCGGAACCGGAAAACCGGGACCTATCAGCACGCGCATGATCGCGCGCTTCCGTGAAATCACTCGGGAAACGGGCACGCCGATTTTCGAGTGAGAGTTTTCCGGCGCGAGGAATGCTTGCTAATGAGCGGGGTCAAATATTTGAAGTCTGCCCAAGGTGACTGAGATGTTGTGCGACGTTTGCAAATGCAATGATGCGACAGTTTTCCTGACGCAAATCGTGGATGGGAAAATGCAGAAGGTGAACCTGTGCGAAGGCTGCTCCAAGGAGAAGGGCGTGCAGGATCCCACCGGTTTTGCTCTGGCTGACTTGCTTTTAGGAATCGGCGCGGCTGAGGAAATCGAGAAGGGAGCATCGAGCACGCGATGTCCGGTCTGCGGATTCACCCAGGCCGATTTCAAAAAAACGGGCCGGCTCGGTTGCAGCGCTTGTTATGTGGCCTTTGCCGAAGGATTGAACTCGCTCTTGAAAGCGATGCACAAAGGGACCGAGCATGTGGGCAAGCTGCCGGTGCGGGCGCAGCGCACGCTGGCCTTGAGCGATCGCATGAAGACGCTGACGGAAAGTTTGAAGAAAGCGGTCGAGCAGGAGAATTACGAGACGGCGGCCTCTTTGCGTGATCAGATCAAGCAGCTGGAGCATCAGCTTTCAGAATGAAACTTCAGGCAATCATCGCGAACACGGGCGAATGGCTGCGCGGCGAGGGACCGCATCATCAGATTGTGGTGAGCAGCCGTGTGCGACTGGCGCGCAATGTCCGCAACCGCGCCTTCCCCGGCTGGGCCAAGAAGGCGGAGCGCACCGCCATTCTCGAGTTAATCAAGCCGCGCGTGGAAGAGCTGCCGGAGATGCAGGAATCGTTTTCCGAATTGCTTCAGGACCTCTCTGCTCTGGACAAACAGGTGCTGGTGGAGCGGCATCTCATCAGCCGCGAGCATGCGGCCAAGAGCGCGGGCAGCGCCGTGGTAATGAATCGCAAGCAGACGCTCAGCATCATGGTGAACGAGGAAGATCATCTGCGCATGCAGGCGATCCGTTCCGGGTTGCAATTGCGGCAGGCATTCAAGCTCGCGGACAAAATCGACAGCGCGCTCGAGAACAAATTGGATTTCGCCTACGACGCGAAGCTCGGGTATTTAACAGCCTGCCCGACCAACGTCGGCACCGGCATGCGCGCGAGTGCGATGCTGCACTTGCCCGGGCTGGTTCTGAGCGAGTTGATCAATCAGGTCATCCAGGCTGTGAACAAAATCGGTCTCGCCGTGCGCGGGCTTTACGGTGAAGGCACGGAAGCGATGGGAAATCTTTTCCAGATTTCCAACCAGACAACGCTGGGTGAGAAAGAGGACGAGATCATCGGTCGATTGAGCAAAGTCATCGAGACGATCATCGAAAAAGAGCACGACGCGCGGCAGGTGCTGATCCAAAAAAAACCGAACACGCTCTGGGACCAGATCGGCCGAGCATACGGTCTGCTTACTTATGCCCATGCCATGACTTCGAAGGAAGCGCTCAACCTGCTCTCGGTGGTGAAGCTGGGCATTGACCTGGGCGCCTTCCCGGAGGACAAACGCCTGCCCATCGACGAATTGTTCATGGCGACGCAGCCGGCGCATTTGCAAAAAAGCACTCAACAGAAGCTGAATGCGGAGGAACGCGACCATTTCCGCGCGCAGATTATCCGGGAACGTTTGAAATCGTTCCCTAAACCTGATATGAGTAAAGTGGCGCGGGAGCCGGGAGTCGCGGGCGAGGACGCGCAAAAGAGCCATGAATAATTTCACGCCGCGCGCGCAACAGGTCTTGCAGTTGGCGCGCAAAGAAGCAGACCGCTTCAACCATAACTACGTTGGGACGGAGCATCTGTTGCTTGGTTTAATCAAGCTTGGGCAAGGCGTGGCGGTGAACGTTTTGCAGAAGATGGGCCTCGACCTCGAGACGGTGCGGATGGAGGTGGAGAAGCAGGTCGGCTCCGGGCCGGAGACGAAAATGGTGGGCAATATTCCCTACACGCCGCGAGTGAAAAAGGTGCTGGCGCTGGCGGGCAAGGAAGCCAAGGCGCTGAATCATTCCTACGTCGGCACCGAACACATTTTGCTGGGCCTGTTGCGCGAAGGCGAAGGCGTCGCTGCACGCGTGTTAAAAAGTTTGGAAATTGATATCGAAAGGACGCGGAACGAAATCTTGAAAGAGCTGGACCCAAATTTCACACCGCCCGAAGGCGAAGCGGAGGAGACGCCAGGGAGCGCGAGTGGCGGCAAGAAAGATGTCAAAACTCCCGCGCTTCGTGCCTTCGGTCGCGACCTCACGGATTTGGCGAAGAAGAACGAGCTCGATCCGGTGATTGGCCGGCGCAACGAGATCGAGCGCGTCATTCAGGTGCTTTGCCGGCGCACGAAAAATAATCCGGTGCTGCTGGGCGAAGCTGGGGTGGGAAAAACGGCGATCGTGGAAGGCCTGGCGCAGGAGATTGCGGCCGGAAACGTGCCGGAGCTTTTGCGCGACAAGAAAGTGATCACGCTCGATCTCGCGCTCATGGTCGCCGGAACAAAGTATCGCGGCCAGTTCGAAGAGCGGATCAAAGCTGTGATGGATGAGATTCGCCGCAGCAAGAACGTGATTCTTTTCATTGATGAATTGCACACCATCGTGGGCGCTGGTTCAGCCGAAGGCGCGATGGACGCGAGCAACATCATCAAGCCCGCGCTGAGTCGCGGCGAGTTGCAATGCGTCGGCGCGACGACGTTGAACGAGTACCGGAAATACATCGAGAAAGACGCGGCGCTGGAGCGACGATTTCAGACGGTAAAAGTGGAAGCGCCCACGGTGGAGGAAGCGATCCAGATTTTGCGCGGGCTGCGGCCGAAGTACGAGCAGCATCACAAAGCGAAATTGAGCGATGAAGCGCTCGAGGTGGCGGTGAAACTTTCCGATCGCTACATCACCGGGCGTTTTTTGCCGGACAAAGCCATCGATGTAATGGACGAAGCTGGCGCGCGCGCCCGCATCAACTCCATGACAAGGCCGCCCGACGTGAAGGAGATCGAGAAAGAGATCGAGGTCATCCGCGGGGAAAAAGAAGGCGCGATCAAAGCCCAGGACTTTGAAAAAGCGGCGGCGCTGCGGGACAACGAAAAGCAGACGAAGGAAAAGCTCGATACCATTCTGGCGCGGTGGCGCGAGGAGCGGGAGGAAAAGGAAGTGGTGGTCACGGCCGATGACATGATGTCGGTCGTCTCGAAAGTGACCGGCGTTCCGCTTCAGCGCATGGAGCAGAAGGAAACGGAGAAGCTTCTGCAAATGGAGACGGAGCTGAAAGGGAAGGTGATTGGCCAGGACGAAGCTGTCGTCGCAATCTCGAAAGCGCTGCGCCGTTCCCGGGCTGATCTGAAGGATCCGCGCCGGCCGATAGGCTCATTCATTTTCCTGGGCCCAACCGGTGTCGGCAAAACTTTCCTCGCCCAAACGCTGGCGGAATTCATGTTCGGCGATCGTGATGCGCTCATCCAGATCGACATGTCGGAGTACATGGAGAAGTTCACCGCTTCGCGTTTGATCGGCTCGCCTCCGGGCTATGTCGGTTACGAGGAAGGCGGACAGCTTTCCGAAGCGGTGCGGCGCCGGCCTTATTCCGTGGTGCTCTTCGATGAAATCGAGAAGGCGCATCCCGATGTGATGCATCTGCTTTTGCAGATTCTCGAGGATGGCAAAGTGACCGATTCGCTCGGGCGCAAGATCGATTTTCGCAACACCATCATCATCATGACATCGAATGTCGGCGCGGAGATTTTGCGTCGGCAAACGACGATGGGCTTCGGCGCGACCAAGCCGCTGGGTGAACATGAATTTGAAGTGATGCGCGACCGATTGCTGGAGGAAGCCAAGAAAGCGTTCAAGCCAGAGTTCATCAATCGGCTCGATGACATCATCGTTTTCCATCAGCTGACGAAGAATGATTTGATGCAGATTGTGGAGCTGGAGGTAGCGAAGGTTTTGCGCCGCGTCAAAGCGAAGGATGTGCACATCGAGCTGGAGCAGTCGGCCAAAGAGTTTCTCATTGAGAAAGGGTATGATCCGCAATATGGCGCGCGGCCGATGCGGCGCGCGGTGGAGCGGTTTCTTGAGGACCCGTTCGCGGAGGAATTGTTGCGGGGCAACGTGAAGCCGGGCGATACCGCGCACGTTTCCGCGGACAATGGGAAGCTGGTTTTCAATGTCTCCGCGCCTGCTGACGCAGCAGCGGCGGGCGCGAGCTAGTCATCGCGCGAAAAGACCGCGAAGGCGAGGACGCCTTCGCCAGCACGCGGACCGCGTTGCGCTACCCGAAGCTGCCGCGGCCACGCGTCAGAGCTGCGCGGGATTTTCCAAAAGCTCGATGACGCGCTTGAGCAATCTCCCGGCGCCGCCGCCGTCGAGACTACGATGATCGAAGCTCAGCGTGATTTGCGCTTCGGTAGCCGGAACAAATTGCGAGCTTGCTTCGTCCCAGCGCGGCGTCTTCTTGCCGGCCCCAAGACCAAGAATCATCGTTTGATCGGGCAGAGGAATCGGTGTGCCCCATTCCACGCCGAAAATTCCGAAGTTCGAGACGGCCGCAATGCCGCCACTTTGCATCTCCGGCGAAATGCGCCGCTGCCGGCCGAGAGCGACAAGCTCGTCGTATTTCTGCGTCAGATCGGTGAGCGAAGTCTTGTCGGCCGCGCGGATGATCGGCACGATGATGCCATCCTGCGCTTCGATGGCCAGGCCGATGTCGATGCTGCTTGATTGCACGACGCGCGAACCGATGAGCTTCGCCGCGGTAGCGGGATTTTCCGATAAGGCGAGAGCGAGCGCGCGCAGTGCGTAAAGGGCCGGGCCCGGTTTCGGCTCGCGTTTTCTCCGGTCCTCCAGAACCGGATCGAGATTCACGGACGAGCCGATGGTGGCAAGCGGGCGGGACCAGCTCCGGCGCATGGCTTCGGCCACGCCGGCGCGAATTGCCGATGCCTCGGTTGTAGTCTGTGATTCCAGCTGTCGAAGGTAATTCTCCAGATCTTTGATGGTGAGGCGATTGCCGCTGCCCGTGGTGGGGATGCCGGCCAGATCGGCGGCGGTGAGTTGCAGCTCCATCATGCGCGCGCGCACGCGCGGCGAAAGAAAGCCAGCGCCCTTCGCCATGGCGGGAACGGGCAAGCCGTCGCGCGGCGTTTTTGCTTCGGCGCCGTTGCTTTTCGTCCTGGCCGGCTCGCTCTTCTCCTCGCCTCGTCCTGGAATTTCCTCCGCAACGGCGCGCTGCACCTGCGGCGAGGGCGTGCTTTGTTGGAAACGAGCAGCGTCTTTCTCGCTCGCTTCGATGTAGCCGAGCACTGCCCCGATGGGATACGTCTCCTTCACCTGCGCATCAATCTTCGCGATCTCGCCAGGGCAAGGCGTAGTCACGCCCATGACAGCTTTGTTGGTCTCGACTTCGATGATTTCCTGGTCCGCCGCGACCTTCTCGCCCGGTTGCACCTTAATCGAAACAATTGTCGCTTCGGCGATCGATTCGCCGAGCTGCGGCATGATGATGGGAACTTGTGGCATAACTATTCGCGAAGGAGCTGGCGCGCTTTGGCCGCGATCACTTTGCTGCCTGGCCGATGCGCGGTCCAGAGATTCGGGTGATATGGGATGGGCGTGTCCTTTGCATTGACGCGTGCCGGCGCAGCGTCGAGCAGGTGGAACCCTTCGCTCGCCACTCGCGCGATGACTTCAGCGGTGACTCCGCCCCAGGGAAAAGCTTCGCCCACGGCGAGAAGCCGGCCAGTGCGGGCCAGGGAGGCGAGAACGGTGGAAGTATCGAGCGGTTTCACTGTTCGTAGATCGACCACTTCCAGCTCGAATCCTTCGCCCGCCAGCTCCTCAGCCGCAGCTAATGATTCGTGCAGCATGGCGCTGTAGCTAACGATTGTCAGATCGCGACCTGCTCGCGCGATGCGGGCCTGGCCGATGGGCAGCCCCTTCTCCGGGAGCGCGTCCGCTTTGAGGTGGTAATAAAGATATTTGTGTTCGCAGTAAACGACCGGGTCGTCGCTGGCCACGGCATCGATCAACATGGTGTAAGCGTCCTCCACCGTGGCAGGCGTCATTACGGCCAAGCCCGGATAATGCGCGTAGAGGGCCTCCATCGACTGCGAATGAAACGGGCCGCTGCCTTTGGTCCCTCCGCTTGGCAGGCGCACTGTAATCGGCACCGGCACATTCGTGCGCCAGAAATGCGTGCCGGCATTATTCAGAATCTGGTTGAGCGCGATGCTCGAGAAATCGGCGAACTGCATTTCCACGATCGGCCGCATCCCCTCGAGGGCGGCGCCGATGGCAGTCCCGATCATGGCGTCTTCGCTAATGGGCGTATTTAGAACGCGCCCGGGAAATTCCTTGGCCAGACCTTTAGTAGCCTTGAAAGCTCCGCCGAAAGTTCCGCCAACGTCCTGGCCATAGATGAAAACACGCGGGTCGTCTCGCAGCAGCTTCGCCTGCGCTTCGCGAATCGATTCGAGATAGGTCATGATGACATTGCCGAATCCCGCCTGGCAGTTGCCGATCGCGACGACAAAGCCGAGGGCTTGGTTCGCGGATGGTGAGTCATCACTGCGTTAGCTCCGGCTGATCAGCGAGATCGCGCATGGAAACCGCGCACCAATCTTCCTCATCGCCCTTGGGCCCGGCCTCGCGTTGCGCGGTGGCAACAGCTTCGTCCACCTGACGCGCCGCATCTTCGCGCCAGCCTTGCACCGTCGCCTCATCTGCCAAACCAAGTTGGTGGATGGACGCTTCGGCGCATTTCAGACAATCCTGGGCGAAGGGCTCCTTGCGAATGTCATCCGTCACGTAGGCGAAATCATCGTGCTCGCCGTGACCGGCCAGGCGCAAAATGGAAGCGACGACGAGCTGCGGTGGCCGGCCGGCGCGGGCGCGTTTAACCGCGGTTTCGATGACTTCAAGACAGGCATTCAGATTAGTGCCGTCGAGCTCGTAGCCTTCAAAGCCGTAACCGCGGGCGCGATCCATCAAACTTGTGCAGGCGAACTCGCGCTCATTTGGGGTGGAGTAGGCGAAATGGTTATTCGTGGCGACAACAACCAGCGGCACGCGTTCGACCGCGGCGATGTTCAGGCCTTCATGGGTGGCGCCCGTTTGCATACCGCCTTCGCCGATCGTCGTTAGCCCGACGAAATCTTTTTCCCCGCGCCAGCGTTTGGCCAGGAGCGAGCCAACCACCACCGAGATCATCGCGCCGAGATGGCTGATCATGGCGAGCTGACCGTCGCGCGGTCTGCCGCGGTGGATATTGCCATCGCGTCCGCGCATCGGCCCCAGCCGCGAACCAAGGTAAGTTCGCGCGACGTCAACCAGCGGTTCCCCAAAGGCTGAGCGGCCGGCCTGGTCGCGGATGAGGGGAGCGAAAATGTCGCCTTTGCGCAAAAACATTCCGCAGGCCGCGCTAACCGCTTCCTGGCCTTTGCCGACGTAAACGCCGCCGCTAATCATCCCCCCACGATACATGCTGGCGAGTTTCTCCTCGAAGACTCGGGCGAGCAGCATCCAGCGGTACGCTTCCAGGTAACGCTCGTGCACGGGAGGTCGTGCCGTCGGTTGCTTCGGCGCTTTCGCTCTTTTTGTTCCGCGTCGCGCCGTTTGCAGCATCCGGGGATTTTCCGCTGCAAGATTCATGCGCGCAAGTGAAACGCTGTCTGCGGCGGCAGCGTGTGGCAGTTTCGCGGCGGAAACCGGAATACACACAAGCTTGGCTGGCCATTGCGGCAAGAGCAGCCGCCGTTTGCCTGCCACCTCTCGCGCTCCGCTCCGGAAGTGGTGGAGCTGCCGTCACGGCAAGATGCAAACAGCCGTGTGCATTGGCCGTTATTTTGTGCCAACCGCTTTTGTGCGAACGCGGCTATTGTAGCTGGTTGCCTGCGGCAGGATGCGCGTTTATCGCTTTGGCGTCATGTCCCCGGATCTTCAGCTCGAAATCGCGCACGTCCTCTTCATAGACGTGGTCGGCTACTCGAAGCTGTTGATCGACGAACAGCGCGAAATTTTGCACGAGCTAAATGAAGTCGTGCGCAATACGCCCGCATTTCGCGAGGCCGCAGCGGCCGGTCAGCTCACACGAATTCCAACCGGTGACGGCATGGCGCTGGTGTTCACGGCCAGTCCCGAAGCGCCGGTGCGATGCGCGCTCGAAATCTCCGCGGCATTGAAGAGCCGGCCGGAAATCCGGGTGCGCATGGGGATCCACAGCGGCCCCGTCAGTGGCATTACCGACGTGAATGGCCATACGAACATCGCCGGCAGCGGCATCAATATGGCGCAACGGGTGATGGATTGCGGCGATGCCAACCACATTCTGCTCTCGAAACGCGTCGCTGAAGATCTGGCCCAGTATCGTCAGTGGCAGCCCCTGCTGCATGATGTCGGCGAGTGCAAGGTGAAGCACGATGTCAGTGTTTCGGTGGTTAATTTGTATAACGACCAAATCGGCAATCCGGCGTTGCCGTCCAGGTTCGGCGCCAGTCGTTCACGCCATGCTGCCGGAGAACGGAAGTCACGCGGCGGACGAAACGCGTTGCTGATTGTTTTCTGCGCTTTGATCGCGCTGGCCATCGTCGCCATTATCTTCACGCCGGCGATCATGAAATCGCTGCAAAAACCCGCGAGCAGCCCCGCGCCGCCCGCGCCTGCCGCCGCAGCCGGCGACAGCTCCACTCGCGCCGGCGGCAGCTACAACTCATCTGCCTCTGCTGTTCCGGAGAAAAGCATCGCCGTTCTACCGTTCGAGAATCTGAGCTCGGACAAGGAGAACGCGTTTTTCGCGCAGGGAATTCAGGACGAAATTATCACGACGCTTTCCAAAATCAGCGGTCTGCGTGTGATCTCGCGCACTTCCACCGCGCGTTATCAGAGCGCGCCGACAAATCTTCCACAGATCGGGCGCGAGCTGCACGTCTCGAACGTGCTGGAAGGCAGCGTGCAGAAGGCCGGCGACCGCGTGCACATTAACGTCCAGCTCATTCAAACCGACACCGACGCGCATCTCTGGGCGCAGAGTTACGACCGCCAGCTCACTGATATCTTCGGAGTCGAAGGCGAAGTCGCCAAGAGCATCGCCGATTCACTTCAGGCCACGCTTTCGCCGCAGGAAAAAGCGCGCGTGGAAAAAATCCCGACCACCAACGCCGACGCCTACGTGCTTTATCTGCGCGCCCGCGATTACCAGACCCGGCCGGATAATTTCCTCCAGGATTTTCGCTCCGCTGAGCAGCTCTACGGGCAGGCCATTGCTCTGGATCCCAACTTCGCACTCGCGCACGCGCGTCTCTCTGCCGTCATGGCCGCAATCTATCATTGGTACGAGCCGACCGATGCCGTGAAAGAGAAGGGACGCCGCGAGGCTGATGAGTCACTTCGGCTTCAGCCTGACCTGGGTGAAGGTCATCTTGCGCTTGGCCTCTATTTTTACTACGCGGAAAGCAATTACGCGGAGGCCCTGCGGGAACTGAATCTGGCCGCCAAAGCGCTGCCGAACGACGGAGACGTCGGACTCTTCATCGCCGCCGTGCAACGGCGTCAGGGGCATTTTGCTGAGGCAATTGCCGCTTACAACAAAGCCGAAGCGCTCGACCCGCGCAATTCCGTCACCCTCTACGACGCGGCCCAAACCTACTTCGGTCTGCGCGATTGGGCGGCTGCGGCCAAAGGCATGGACCGCGTGCTCGCTCTCGCGCCCGACTCGCTCAACGTCAAAATCCAGCGCGCCTATATCGATTTCTTCTGGAAAGGAAGCACCGCCCCCATCAAGCGCGTGCTGGAAAGCATCGCGCCGAACCTGGACCCGGATGGAGTCGTCACCTTTGCGCGTTGGGATGTTGCCCTCATGGACCGCGATTCGGCCGCGGCTGAACGCGCTTTGCAGTCAGCGCGATTGGATTCATTTGTGTCACCCACTGGCGTGTCGCTCCCGAAAAGCTATCTCGCCGGATGCGTGGCCGTGATGCGCAATGATGCCCTTACGGCGCAGCATCATTTCGAGGAGGCGCGCCCGGTCCTGGAGGAGCTTGTCAATAAAAGTCCGCAGGATGGGCTCCGGCATTCCCAGCTGGGATTCCTTTACGCGCTCATGGGTCGCAAGGCCGACGCGCTGCGCGAAGGTCGCCGCGGAGTTGAGCTGATTCCCATTACGCGCGACGTGGTGAACGGCGCGGCCGTGCAGGATTTCCTTGCCTTGATCTACGCCCGCACGGGGGAAATCGACCAGGCCGTTTCGCTCGTCGAGAAGCTGCTCACTACCCCCTTCGGCGTGGATTATTGCGATGAGAGCATCACCCTGGCCGACCTGCGCACTCGCTGGGAATGGGACCCCATTCGCAACGATCCGCGCTTCCAGAAAATGATTGCGGGGCCGGAGCCGAAAACAGTTTACCGGTAGCGGCGGCGTGGCCGGCGGACATTAAATCATGGTACGATCAGCCTGCGCGGTCACAGACCGCCGCTACAGCTACAGCAGATCCAGCTGAGCGCGATCGGCCGGCGCGTTCACCAGTTCAGCGGCGGCGGGCAAAGGAAGTTCGAAGCCGAGCCGTTCGGCCAGGCGCTGGCATGTTTCCGGAGCGAAGCCTTCGAAGTGGTTGTTCACGTAAATGTAGAGCGCGCGGATTTCAGGAAGCTGTCGCTCCATTCGCAGCACCCAGCTCTCCAGCGCGGCTTCGCGTTTCCACAGTAGCTTGCCGTAGCGATGCATCTGCTTTCCATCTGCGTCGTATTTGGTTGAATAATCGCCAAGCAAACGGACGTAGAGAAAATCGGTCGTGCGCGGTTGGAATTCGAAGGGAGCGAGGTTGCGCTCGTTCAAGGGCGAGGTGTCAGCCCACACCCAGCTGACGCGATGTTTCTCGAGCAGCCGAATGATTTCGGGCCGATGCCAGCCGGGGTGGCGGAACTCGATGGCAAAACGGAAATCGTGCGGGAGTTGCGAGAGAAAGGCGCGTAGCGGCGCTTTCCCATCCTTTGGAGAAAAGGCTGGGGGAAGTTGCACCAAGATGACGTGGAGCTTGGGCGCGAGCGGCTCGATTGCGCGCAGAAAACCATGCAGTTCCTCGGTGCAATCGTGCAAGCGGCAGCGATGCGTGACCTCGCGGGAAAGTTTGCAGGAGAACCGAAAGTGCGGCGGCGTCGCCTCGAGCCAGCGCAGAACTGTCTCGGGCGATGGAGCAGAATAGAAGGTGGAGTCAATCTCGACTGTCGGCAGAAAACGTGCGTACCACGAGAGCCATTCGGAAGCAGGTAGCCCGCGCGGGTAAAAAACTTCGCGCCACTCCTCGAAGCTCCAAGCACATGAGCCCACCCGGATTTTGTGCTGTTGATTGAGATTCACGGACGCGCCTAAGTTACTTCAGCCAACGAAAATCATTCAACCTTGTCTAAGACGAACCGAGACGCCGCCATCCTGCGTACCTTGACGGAACTCCAGAGACAACTACCCTCCGACTGAATGCGTAACGGGCTTTTGCTTCTGATTGTACTGGGCGTTCTTTGCGGCACAGCACAGGGCTCGGTCATTTTTCGGCCTGGAAAAAAGGCAAAAATCCTTGCCCCGGGCGAGGAAGAGATAAACGGCAACGCGCAGCAACTCTTCGGCATCGCGCAGGCAGCCGAGCGGACGGGAAACACGGGCCGCGCGATAAAGGCGTACCGTGCCATCTGGCGAAAGTATCCTAAAGACACGCTCGCCGCGGGCGCAGCGTATCGTAGTGCCCAGCTATTGGAACAAACGGGTGACTACATAAAAGCTGCCGACAGCTATCGCGTGGTGGTGGAGAATTATCCCAGCAGCCCGCATTTCGAAGAAGCAATCGAAGCGCAGTTTCGCATCGGCGAAATGTATTTGAATGGGAAGAAGGTGAAGCTGCTCGGCATCCCTCTGGCTACTTCGATGGATCGAGCGGTGGAAATTTTCGCCGCGGTGGTGCGAACGGCGCCGTACGGCAAGTACACAGCGCGGGCCCAATTCGATATCGGCCTGGCCCGGCAAAAACAAGGAGCGCATGACGCGGCCATCCAGGCTTACCAGGCAGTGATCGATAAATTCCCCAACGATCCCATCGCCGCCGATGCGCAGTACCAGATCGGTTACATCTGGTTCGAGTCGGCGCGGCGGGGCACGAACGACCAGGCTGCCACGGCCAATGCCAAAACGGCCTTCGAGGATTTCCTCTTCCGTTATCCGAAGAGTGAGAAGGCGCCGCAGGCACGCGAGAACCTGGCCCGGCTGGAAACGAAAGCGACGACAGACGCATTCAGGGTGGCAAAGTTTTATGACAAAGAGAAAGCGTACCGCGCCGCAGTGATTTACTACAGTGAAGTGATTCGCGAGCAGCCGGGCTCGCCCGCGAGCGAACAGGCCAAACGTCGCATCGATCAGATTCGGGCAAAGGTCGGCGACGCGGCACTCCAGCCTGCGGTGGCAGTGAACGAAAAGAAGAAGAGTGTGGCCGCGCGTGGCCAGTCGAGCGGCGGCAAACCCCAACTGCGCGGCGGCGATGCCGAAGTCGCTCCCTTGCCCCCGCCGGAGCAGGACAGCGCGCTGCCCCCCCCAGCCTCATTGCAACCTCCCACAACCACAGCGCCGGAAACATCCCCCACACCAGAGCCAGAAGCATCGCCCTCGCCGACTCCTGCTGATTCAGCCGCATCGCCGGCACCGTGAAATATTTTCTCGCGGCGGCCTCACTGCTCTTAAGCGGCTGTCTCGGTTATCACATCGGGCCAGCCAAACCGAGCGTCCTGCGCGACGTGCATGTCATTGCCGTGCCCACATTCGAAAACAAAACGCTTTTGCCGCGAGTGGAAGTCCTCGTCACCGACACGGTGATCAAGCAGCTGCAACAGGACGGCACCTACCGCGTTGCTGAAGAAAACAACGCCGATGCGGTGCTAAAGGCCGAAATCAGTGACATCACGCGCATTCCGGCACGATCTGTGCGGGGGAATGTTCTGGCCACGACTGAATTTAACCTTGCCATGCGTGTGAGATACAGCCTCCTCGGGCGCGACGGTGGCGTCTTGATGCCGGCCACCGAGGTGGTTGGCACGACCAGTTTTTTCGTCGGCACGGATGTGACTACTGACGAACGCCAGGCGTTGCCTTTGGCCGCAGAAGAACTTGCCGAGCATCTCGTCACCCAACTGAGCGAGGGATGGTGACGGCTGGTGAAAGGGGAGCGACATCTGTGGTCGGTCTTGAACGAAAACCTGGATATGCTTCGCGCAAGTCAGCGCCTGGCCGAGGCCATTCGGGTCGGGGAGAGCGCGCTCGAGCTCGCACTGCGGAGCTTCACCGCGGCTGACGAGGAACTTCCGGCGAGCTACGAAAAGCTCGCGCTTTTGCACGAGCAAACTGGCGACCGGGACGCGGCAAAGCAGTATTTGCTGGAAGCGCATAAGCTGCGCGAGAGCGTCACTCCGCCAGATCAGCATGCGATCTTCCAATCAGCCCGCAGACTGGCGCGGATGTGCGACGAGATGGGCGCGAGTGAAGAAGCGATCCGATTCTACCAAAGAGCCATCGCGGCTGCGGCCGAGCTGCCGGATTTACCTCATGAGGAGCTCGGCACACTGCTCAATAGCATCGCGCTCAGCTTTCGGAAGGTCGGGCGGACGAGAGCGGCCGAGGCGTACTATGCGCGCGCGCTGGAAGTTTACGAAAAAGTGCACGGGCCTGAGCACCCCAATGTCGCGGCCGTGCTCAATAATCTTGGCGTTTTTTACACGAACGAGAAGCGCTTCAGCGAAGCGGAGGAAACGCATTTGCGCGCCCTGGCTATCCGGGAGAAATCGTTCACCGGAAGTCATCCCGACATCGCGCAGTCAAAATGCAATCTGGCCGTGGTCTATCATTCCCGCGGCGACTATGAACGGGCCTCCGAGCTTTACCGCGCTTCGATGGCCGAATGGGAAGCAGCCATGGAAAATCCGCCCGCTGATTACGAGATCGTGGCCTCGAATTACGCCGACCTTCTTCGCGCTCTCGGGCATGCCCGCAAGGCCGCAGCATTGCAGGCGCGCGCGCGCAAGAAGCGCCAGGGGTAGGTTGCGCCCGCCGCGTCCTTGCAGCACTTTTCGCCCTCGCGCTCACGTGGCGGAACTGGCAGACGCGTACGGCTCAGGACCGTATGGGGCGACCCGTGGAGGTTCGAGTCCTCTCGTGAGCAAGAATCTGATCGCCTCTCTTATGTGAGCGATATTCTCGCTCTATAATTTGGGAGGTGCTTTGCAAGGCGCCTTGCTGCCTGAAATATGCCATTGTGCCACTCCGGCAAGTTGCGCTCCGGCCTTCTCTGAGCGAAAGCCCGCCCTTGAGTGCGCCTGAGGAAACTGCTCGTTCGCGCGACCCGGATGCCGTCCGGGAAATATTCAGCCGCGTCTCGGCGCGCTACGATCTCGCCAATCATTTCCTCAGCGCCGGCTGCGATCTTCTCTGGCGCAAACGCGCGGCCGATATCGTCGCCTGCTGGAATCCGCTTTGCGTGCTCGATCTCGCCACCGGGACCGGTGATCTCGCGCTGGCACTTCAGCGAAAACTGCCCGGGTCAGAAATTACCGGAGCGGATTTCTCGGCCGAGATGCTTGAACTCGCCCGGCGCAAAGGTGTCCGCAAAACGGTCGAAGCAGACGCCCTGCATTTGCCGTTTGCTGGCCAGTCATTCGACGCGGTGACGGTTGCCTTCGGCCTTCGCAATATGCGCGATTGGTCAGTCGCGCTGCGCGAGATGCGCCGCGTTCTCGTGCGCGGCGGACGGCTGCTCGTGCTTGAGTTTTCGCTGCCGCCAAACCGCTTACTCCGCAGAGCGTATCGTTCTTATCTGCACAAAATTCTGCCTCCGCTCTCCGCTCTCCTCAGCGGGGAGAAAAGCGCCTACAAATATCTTGGCGACTCCATCGAAACCTTTCCCGGCGGTCGCGCCATGTGCGAGCTGATTACAGCAAACGACTTCGAAGAGGCGGCCGCAGAGCCGCTCACCGGCGGCATTGTCACCATCTATACCGCGCGCGCCGACTCGGCATTCGCCACGAATTGCAGCGAGCGAAGTCGAAGTGACCGCCGGACGTAAGCTACGGAGCAGACGTCGGGCTTGGCGGAACGCTGAGGTTTGGCGAAGCCGTCGCCTTCGCTGTCCCGCTCGGGACCGGCGTCGCGCGCTGTACCAGCGACAATCGCAGGGCATTCACGTCGGGATTGCTCAAGACGAAAGTTCCCTCTCGTTCATCACTTCGCGCCAGCCACATCCCGTCGCCGGAAGGGCCGCCGATGGTCAGCTTGTGCACCGCTTTGTCATCGGGCGAAGTAGTAAAGCTAATGACAAGCTGCGGCTTCTCAAATGCCTGCGCCGGCACGTTCACCACCCACCGCACCGCCCGCAAGCTTGCCAGCGTATTCAACAACGACTGCACGTTGGCTGTGTTGATCGCTCCAGTGCCTGTCGCCCATTGCCACTGATTGTTCGCGCCGCGCGTGATGGCTTGCTCGCGGTCACTCACAACCGAGAGCCGATGGATTGCTTCCGGCTTGAATTTGAAAATGGTTAGCTCCTGCCATTGCAGCGGATCGGCCGGGATGTCGTCCAGCAGCGTCCGCCGCACCGCCACCACAAAGGGCTCGTCACTCACCCGCGCGAAGACATTGTCGCCGTCGATTTTCCCAAACGCGAGCGTCGCCAACGGATGTTCTCCCGCGGTCGTCTCCGCTGTATTTTCCGAAGCAAAGGAGCTCAGCGTCACCGTCAATTGCGGTTTGTCGAGGCCGTACTTCGGCAGGTCGGAGCTGACATCCTCTACGAACTTCGTCACTTGTTCGTTGTTCAAGCTATCAAGTAACCTTCGCGCTTCCGCCGGGTTCGCCGGCTCATCTTTGCGGCTGGCGATTGTCCAGTTCTCTCCCTTGCGCGCCAGCACGGTCTTCGTTTTCCCGGGCGCTTCAATGGTGATCCGATCGAGTTGATTGGAATCGATCCGGACCAGGTGCCGGTCACGCAAGTCATTTGGCTTGGTGTTGAGCACCGCTTCGATACTCTTTGGCACGGCAAACACAAAACCGCGCGGCGCGAAGCGCACATACACCTGCTCCTTATTTTTTTCCGGAGTGCCGCCGATCTGCAACAGCTGGCCTTGTTTGTCGTCCGCGGTGAAGATCGTCACTATTCCTCGCGGCTCAGCCAGTCCATATGGATGAAGGTCGCCCCGGTCATCGCCGACAAATTGCGCGATCCTGCTGGTGGTGATTTGCGCGAGCAGGTCGTTCACCTTCTGATCGTCCGCTCGCGCGCGCAACGGCCGCACGATCTGCCAATGCTCGCCTTGTTTTTGCAGCTCCATTTCGCCCGCTGCTGTTTTCAAGGCCACCCGGGCTACCTGTGTCGCGATCGTCTCTGTCAGTCGGTGGTCGCGAAATTCCTCCGCCTTTTTTGAGATGGCGTTTTTTATTGATTGCGGAGCGATGAACACATTCTTCGAATTCTCCAGCCGCACGTAGGTCTTGCCTTCCAGCGCGGTGTTATTGCCGAACAGAATCTCCGGCGGCGCATCCTGGCCGATCAGCTTCAAACGCAGCTTTGCCTTAGCCACGCCGTATTCCGCCATGCGAGTTTTATCCCCCTCGATTTCCTTCCCGGGAATGGTCGATTCCTTTTTCCAGTCTTCCAGGTCAAATAGTAAACTGTCGATGGTTGCTCCGTCTGCCGAATCTTTCACCGGCGATTCCATCCGCCACTTCTTGTCGGCCCGCTTCAGTTCGATTCGCTCTTCGCCATTCTGGATGACAATGCCGTCAATCTTATCGCGCTCGAAATTGATTACATTTCCGGCGCGCTTTTCGGCTTCCTCGGTGTTGGGGCGTTTGCTCTCCACCAGTTTAATGTAGAGGCCAACGCCAATGACCAGCGCCAGCAGCACGAGCGTGGTGCGAAGTCTCATCGCGAGCTCAGGCGCGCCGTTTCCACCAGACCGCCGACCCAATCAGCGCCGGAACCAGCGGCATCAACACCAGCACGATCCAGCGCAGATTGCGCAAGGCGTTTTCATCGAGCGTGAACGTGAGAGTCTTCGGCACCTTGGGCGCGATCCCGATTAATTGCTCCCGGCTCATCAGCCAATTGATGCTGCCGGACATGAAATCGAGCGCCTGCTGATCCTGCGTCAGGACCTGGTCTTGCACAAAGAGGGCGTTGCTCACCACGACCATCCTGGCGGAGTTCACCTGCACGCGCTCGTCCCCGCTCCCGCCTTTCTCGATTGACACCGCAATGTTAAGCGGCGGCCCGTGGTCTCGTTTGGCATCGAACTCCAGCTTGGCCGGATCATCCGAATTGTAGTCAACCTCGCCCCAGTAGCCCTTTTCTGCCTGCGCTAATGGTTGCAGCGAAATGCCCGCGCTGCGCACACGGTCTGGTTCAAGCGTGAGGGAACAGGTGCCTCCGACAAAGGGTGCGCGCACGTCACCCAGGCGTTTGGTGATGGGAGAGTCGGGCAGGAACTTTGCAATGACATCGCGTACTCGCGCCATTTCCTGGATGCCTGTGCGTACCACCGCCATCAGGCGATCATCATTTACGCGCACGCCCAGTTCGCTTAAAAATGCGTCCAGCTTTGGCGTCTTTGCCGAGGGATCAAGCAGTAGCAGGATGCGCCCTTGTTTGTTCCAGAAATTGCGCAGCAGCTGCATCTCGCGATCTGACAGATCGTACTGCGGCCCGACGATCATTACCGTTTTCATTTCTGCGGGCACGGCATCGACGCTGAAAAGGTTCAGCTCCTTGATGGCGATGTTTTCGTTTTCGATGAATGTTTTCAGCACCGAAACCGGGCTGCTCGCCGGAGGCTGCATCATCGGTCCGCGCTGCGCTTGCTCCGCGATGGGCGGCTCTTTGTGGCCGAGGACGTAGCCGATTGTGTTCTTCTTTCCTTCGGTCAGATCGATGATGGCGCTGGTCACGGCTTGTTCTCCCTTAAAGGCGGTCACGCGCGGACCTTCGCCCATGGCCATTCCGCTTTGGTCCACCTCCGCCATTTCGGAAGCTTTCACTGTTTTGTTCCGTCCATCGTAGTCCAACACGAGCAGGTTCTCGTCACTTACCACCTTGTACTTATCGAAAAGTTCTTTCGCCCGTGAGAAACTTCGCGTTGGATCAATGCGCTCCACATCCACCTTACCTTTGGCCGCATACTGGTATTCGGTAAGGAGATTCTGCACATCTTCCGAGATCGGAGTATTGGGCGAGAAAAAAACCGTGATGCGCAGTTTGCTTTTCAGCGACTCCAAAACACGCCGCGTCTTGTCCGAAATGGCGTACCTGCGATCCCGCGAGTAGTCCCATCTTCTGTAGTGCTCGAAGCCAAGATAGTTGACCATCGCTGCCAGGATCAGGAGCAGCACAACTTGCACAACCACGTTGAATCCGATCTGGACGCGATGAATCCGTCTTGGTTTCTGCGAGTTATCGCTGTTTCTAGTCGCCTGGTGGTAGTTGCCGCTCTCCTCGGCAGAGGAGGGTTCAGTTACATTCTCCATTTGCGGGATTGAAAGACTTGATAGGTCAGGCCGAGCATGACCAGAGTCATGCTGAGATAGAAGACAATGGGGCGGGTATCGATCACCCCGCGCGAAAGCGTCCCCATGTGTTCTATGGCAGAGAAGTAACCGAGTAGCTGGCGGGTAGTAGAGCTGACGTCGAGCAGGATGAAGGAGATGAGGCCGAGAAAAAAGAGAAGGGTAATTGCGCAGAACGAAATTACCGCGGCAATGATCTGGTTCCTGGTCAGGCTTGAGGCGAGACATCCCACGCTCAGGTAAAACATGCCCAGCAGCAGCAACATGAAATACGAACCCCAGTAGGCGCCGGCCGATGCCGCGGCGGATTGATGTGTAATGTACTGGAAGATGGCGAAATAAAGAATAGTTGGGATCCAGAGCACAAGATAGAAGACAAGCGCCCCGAAGAACTTCGCCAGCACGACCTGCCAGTCGCGCACCGGCGCGGTCATGAGCGGCTCGATAGTGCCAAGTTTGAACTCCTCCGCGAACAATCGCATGGTGATCAGCGGAAAAATGAGAACAAAGGCAAACCAGAAGAAGACAGAGTTAAAGAAAGCCTCCTGCACCGAATAAGCCACGGCACGCTGGTTCATGAAGGAAATCTGGAAGTAGAAATCGGCTCCGCTGACTAAGAGGAAGAATACCAGAACGATGTAGGCGATAGGCGAGTAAAAGTAGCTCGATACTTCTCTGGATAGTAGAGTGAAGAACTTACGCACAGCGCCTCCCTCTCCGCCTAGCGCGCGCCTCTCGCGTGCTCGCGATGGGGTCGCACGCGGGCGGACTGTTGTTGTGGCATCCAGCAAAGGAAAGATTGTTTCGGCGGCGGGTCGAAAACAGCAGTCCAGAAGCGTGCGCGACCCGGATGTGCGTGAGCAGCGTTTTACCTGATGTCATACTTCATCCGCATGCGTGATCTCGACGAATACATCTTCGAGCGTGGCCCGGCGCGCGCTGAGTTCGCGCACCTCCCAGTGGCGGTCTCGCGCCAGGCGAAAGACTTCCTCCCGGACATCGGCGCCGGATTCCACCCGCAGCGAAAACAGCTTCCAGCCATCTTCCTCGTTCACGCTGACGTCGCGCACCGCGGCAATGCCTCTTAACTCGGCGGCGCCGTCATCTGCTCCGGTTCGCGCTTCCAGCGTCACACCGCCCGCCGTGCGAATGTGTTGCACGAGATTCTCCGGTGTGTCGCACGCCTCGATTCGTCCTTTATGAATGATGATGACGCGACTACAGGTCATCTCCACTTCCGGCAAAATGTGCGTCGAAAGCAGGATGGTGTGCTGTTTGCCAAGGTTCCGGATGAGCTCGCGCACCTGCCGGATTTGGTTCGGGTCCAAACCGATGGTGGGCTCGTCGAGGATGAGTAGATCGGGCTCATGCACGAGCGCATCGGCCAGGCCTACGCGTTGCCGGTAACCTTTGGAAAGCGTGCCGATCATTTTGTTTTCCACTTCCTTGAGCCCACAAAGCTCTTTCACGTCGCCCACACGTTCAGCGATGCGGCGATGCGGAATGTTCTTCAGCGCCGCGCGGTAGTTGAGGTACTCAGTGACCCGCATGTCGTTATAGAGTGGCACGTTTTCCGGCATGTAGCCGAGGTGCGCGCGCGCTTCGAGCGAGTGCTCGAAAATGTCGAAACCGGCGATGGTCGCGCGCCCGGAAGTGGGCGGCATAAAGCTGGAGAGGATGCGCATAGTCGTTGTCTTGCCCGCGCCGTTCGGGCCCAGGAATCCCATGATCTCGCCGTCGCCCACTTCGAAGTTCAAATCGCGAATCGCAGTCTGGCCGGCGTATTTCTTGGTCAGGTTTTCAACTTTGATCATGGCGAACGAATGGATGAGACAACTCTGCGGGCGCGATGTTGTTGAAAAATTTCAGCGCGCTGTCAACGACACGGTTTGTATTTGTCGCGTGCCATCGGTGCGGGCGATGCCGACGGTGAAGTCCACCGTCGAACCGCTTCGCGCTCGCCCCAGCCAGGTTTCGAGCGCGCGGACCGAGTTCACATCATGCCGCCCCACCCGGTAAATCACCAGGCCGCGCTCCAGCCCCGCTTCATCGGCCGGGCTCTCCGGCTCGACGGCGCTGATAAGGACGCCGCGCCGAATCAAACCAAGTGCTTCGGTCAGATCAGGCGTTAAATCCTGCAACTGCATCCCGAAAAGCCGCTCTGCATTGGCCGCGGCGGGTTGTTCCGGAGTGGGCGAAGCCGAAGGCGAGGGCTGCTTTTGCGCAACGGCTTTAAACTGCTTCACTGCCTCGCGCACCGTCTCGGCGGGAATGGCGAAACCGACCCCTTGCGTCGGCACACCCTGCGGAGTGAAAGCCATTTTGGCCGAGCTCACGCCCACCAGCCGCCCTGCGATATCCACCACCGGTCCGCCAGAGTTTCCAGGATTGATCGCGGCGTCGGTCTGTAGAAGGTTCTTATATTCAAAATTGTCCACAGTGATGTCCCGTTTCGCGCCGCTGAGCACACCGCGGCTGATCGAGCTGCCGTAGCCGACAGAGTTGCCCAGCACAATCACCGTTTCCCCGAGCAGATTCGGGGAGAGATTATCCAGATTGATGAAAGGAAAACCGGTTTTCCCATCGATCTTGATGAATGCCAGGTCCTGCTTGGGGTCGCCGGTGATGTAATGCGCGTTGTAAACCTTCCCATCGCTAGTCGTCACCTCGATCTTCAAGTCCGCGGCGCGCTGCACCACGTGCTCGTTGGTGACAATGTAACCGGCGGGATCAACTATGAACCCGGAGCCGAGGCTTTGCAGTCGCTGCCGGATTTCGCGCGGCTCGCTCCGATAGCTCCCGAAAAACTGCGCGGCAAAATCTTCGAATGGATCGCGCACCTGCCGCCGCACGACGCGCTCGGCATTGATGTTGACGACTGCGGGCATCACTTTGGCGACGGCCAGAACCGTTGGCTCGGAGGCGGGATCGTTGAGCTGCGGCGTGGCAGTGGGGACTGGAGCTTGCGCAAATGTGTTCAGCCGAACCGCGCTTCCCACGATGATGGCGATCGCAACCCTCAGTCTCATGAGCCTGAGAAGTAACGAGGCGCGTGTTGCAGTGTCAACCGATGCTCGCCCGCGCGATAGGATCGCTGATAGGATCGCTGATTATCCAGCTCGTTCTCTGCCGTTGGTGCGCGAGCAGTGGAGTTTAGCGATTGCTCTTCGCTCAGCGGATCGCAAACCCACGTATGAGCGCTTTCGCCCGCTCTCGACAATTCCGGAGAGATTGTGCAATTCTCACCTTCGTGCGGCTTCCGCTTCTGTTCGGGTCAGGGCTTGCCATCCTGCTTGGCTCGGTGCTGGAACTGCCC
>JBKPQR010000021.1:0-51919 GCA_046734175.1 Verrucomicrobiota bacterium
CAATCGGCCGTGCGAATGTTTTTCACCTTGACCGCGGCAGTGCGCTCGCCGCTAGCGTAAGGCGCGTCGAGGCGTTTTGCGATGACGCCATCGAGATTGCCGCCCACTTTGGCAAACCATTTCCGGGCCTGGGCCAGCGAGGCCGTCGCCGGGGAGAGCTTGATCTGCTCCGATGACGCGAAATTTTTGGCGGCAAATTTTTCCAGCGCGAGACGACGTTCGCGAAGAGGAACCGGGAGCAGCGATTCGCCCGCTTCATTCTCAAGCAGATCGAAAACGATAAACGTGGCGGGATGCGCCGCGGCCAGTTTCTTCACCCGGCTCGCCGCTGGGTGGAGGCGGAGTTGCAATTCGTCGAAGGAAAAGCGGCCGCTCACAGCTATGACCAGCTCGCCGTCGAGGACAAAATTCTTCGCGGGCAGGCGCAATAATGCCTCGGCCACATCCGGGAAGTAACGGGCCAGCGGCTGGCCGGCTTTCGATTGCAGAAAGATTTCACCCTCCCGCCGGAAGGCGAGGCAGCGGAAGCCGTCCCACTTCGGCTCGTACTGCCAGCCGTCACCGGCGGGAATTTCGTCCACCGACTTTGTTTCCATCGGGGCGAGTGGCGGTTTGTGTGTCATTCGGAGCAGAGCAACGCGAAGGCGAAGAATCCCGAACTTACAGCTTTCGTGATGGGATCCCTCGACTTTGCTGGGGATTTGTGTAACGGCGCGGCTCGAGCTTCGGCGGGCGCTTTCCTTTTCGCACCGCGCCGGCCACCGAAATATAGGTGAGCTCGGTCTTGTCTACGGCGCAGCGCAGCAGTAATCCGCCGCGGCTCATATCACCGCGGCCGACGAACTCGGCCGGGAAGCGCAGGCGCTCGGCAAAGGTGTCGAGCAGCACATCGACATATTTTCCGGTGGCGACACTGCCGAGAAGAATCACTTCGCAATTAGCCGTCAGTTTCTCCGCCAGCTTTCGGGCGTCGCGCGCAAGCGGCTCGCGATAGCGCGGATCCTCCTCATGAATGTCCACCGCGGCGAACTCACGCAGATCGCGCAAGCCCACTTTTGTGCGCGCATCAACCAGTCCGCGCGTGGGGGTGATGACAAGCACGCCACACAACCCGTGAGCTGTGCAGGCGAAGGCATTCGCGTAAGCGAGTTTACCGCGGAAATACAAACCACTGAGAAATGTGAAGACTTCACCGAGTGTGGCGCGCTCCCGGCTGCGCAGGCGCCGTGCGAGATCGAACTGAGCGCGTTCGCTCAGGACCATGCGGGCGCGTTCACCGCCGGCATAGGCGGGCGAGAGAAGAAAAATGCGGTTGGGCTTTTCCACGGGCCTTATCTCTCCGGTGTCATTCTGAAAGGAAATAAAGAATCTCTCGATTGATCATGCACGCAATGGCCGGAATGGATTGAGAGATCCTTCGCTGCGCTCAGGATGACAGTTAAAGACTCAGCATGATAGCTAAAGACTCGAAATGACGGATTTAAGAACTCAAGGACGCCATTTAAGAAATAGGTGATGACATTTTCAGAAGTTTGGAATGACAGTCTAAGGAGTCAGGAATGACCTTTTTTTGAAGAGTCAGGGATGACATTAGAGTCGGCCCGCGGCGCTTTTGCCGCGGGGCCGGGCCGCGCTTCGGATGTTAGTCCCCGCTTAAGCGCGCCTCGGCCAAATCAAGATCCCGCTGGATGCGGCGGAGCGCGTCGTCATTAATGACCCGCTCATTGCGCAGACGAATAATAGTCTGGCGCTCCACATCGAGCGCTTTGCGTTGCAGCTGCCGATAATGCGGTGTGGCGATCTCGCCAGTCCCATCTTCGCCTTCGTCGTCGCGTTCCAATTCGGCGATGCGCTCGCGGTATTCAGCACGAAGACGCTCGGCCACATCGTTGGGCACACCGCAATCGCGCGCCAGCTCTTCGATTAATTCAAGCGCGGCGCGATTGGCCTGGAAACGCGCGTTTCGTTCCTCGTCTTCAGCGGTGTCATCGTCTTTGATGCCGAGGGCGCGGATGAGAAGGGGCAGCGTCAGACCTTGCAGCACGAGCGTGGTCAGGATGACGCTAAAGGTGAAGAAAAGGATGTAATTGCGGGCGGGAAACGCGCTGCCATCGAGGAGAGTGAAGGGCAAGGCGAAGGCGGCCGCGAGCGAAATTACCCCGCGCATTCCCGACCAGGCGACCACGGCAACATTGCGCCAGTTCGGCAGCGGTTCGCGCGGCATTTCCGCCCAAGGGTGAGGGCTGCCTGCACCCGGCCCGCCCGCACCCCGCATCATATGTCGTATAGCCATATATGATGCGGGCAGGTATGTTCCAGGAAAGACCCAGGCCATTCGCACGAGGACGACTGCGAGGCTGATGAGCGCGGCGTCATCGATCAGGGCCATGAGCGATTCGCCATGCAAGGCGTGGAGGATCCCAGGGAGCTGAAGACCGATGGTGATGAAGACGAACCCATTGAGCAAAAAAACGGTCACTTCCCAAAAGGCGAATGCCTGAAGCCGGTAGCGCGCGGTGACGATGAGCGGCGAATGCCAGCCGAGGTAAATCCCGGCCGTGACGACTGCGAGAATGCCGGAGACGCGCAAACGTTCCGCGGGCAAATATGCGAGAAAAGGCGTGAGCAAGGAAATGGTGATCTGCACCGGCGGATCGTCGAGATGCCGCTGGACGAAGCGCATGGTCATGCCAACAAGGAACCCGAAAGCGACGCCGCCGACGGCGACGATGACAAAACGTCCGGCGGCTGCTCCCATCGAAAAGCTGCCGGTCATGAGTGCGGCGATGGCAAATTGCAGCGCGACCAGTGCGGTGGCGTCGTTGACCAGGCTTTCACCTTCGAGAATCACTTCAATGCGATGCGGAACAAAGAGACGGCGCAGCACCGCCGTCGCGGCGATGGCATCGGGCGGTGAGACGATGGCGCCGAGGGCGAAGGCGGCCGGCCATGGCATCGAGGGCACGAGCCGATGCGCAACCCAGGCCACGATGACGGTGGTGAAAAGCACCAGCCCGATCGAGAGCATCATGATCGGCCCGAGGTTGCGGCGGAAGTCACGCCAGGAGGTGAAGAGTGCGGAGGGATAAATCAGCGGCGGCAGGATAAAATAGAAGACGATGTCGGGATCGAGGCGGACGGCCGGAAGTCGCGGAATGAAACTGAGGCCGAGGCCGGCAAGGACGAGGACGATCGGGTAAGGGAGAGCGAGCTTGCGCGCGATCACCACGAGCACGGCGACGGCGGCAAAGAGGAGCACAATTGTTTCAGCCTGGTGCATAAGAAAGGCTCGTCATCCGGAGCGAACATCCAAGGGGGGCCGGGGAAGTATGCTCAAAAATGCGCAGCGGCATCCCTCGACTTTTGCTCGGGATGAGAGTCGTTCTCGCCGGGAACGCGGCGGTTGCAACCATGGCACCTGGCCTTAGCGTTTTCGTATGATTGACGGGAAGCAAATCACGCATCCGGACAAAGCATTGATGGCGCCACTGCATCCCGACGTGGCGTTGCTGGATGAATACTCGCGCACAGTGGTGAGTGCAGTCGAGCGCGTGGCGCCATCGGTCGTGCACATTGTCACACGCGCAAGAAATGGCACGACCGCAGGCAGCGGTTCGGGATTCGTCATTGCGCCGGATGGATTCATTCTTACAAACAGCCATGTTATTGCTGCCGCAGCTGAGCTGCTGGTTATTTTATCGGATGGGCGGGAGCTCCGCGCCGAACTCGTGGGCGACGATCCTGACACCGATCTCGCGGTTATCCGTATCGACGCGCCGCAACTCGCGCACGCGCGGCTGGCCGATTCAGAAACTTTACGCGTTGGCCAGTTGGCGATCGCCATTGGTAATCCGCTCGGTTTCCAGGCGAGCGTCACCGCGGGCGTGATCAGCGCGCTGGGCCGCTCGATGCACGCGCAGTCAGGCCGCTTGATCGACAACATCATCCAGACCGATGCGGCGTTGAACCCGGGAAACTCCGGCGGACCGCTCGCCAATTCCGCCGGCGAGATCATCGGCGTGAATACGGCCATGATCCGGCCGGCACAGGGAATCTGTTTCGCGATTGCGAGCAACACCGCGAAATTCGTCGCCGGCTGGCTGATCAAGGAAGGGCGGATTCGCCGCGGCTACATCGGCGTTGCCGGCCAAAACGTGCCGCTGCATCGGCGCGTCGCGCGCTTCTATCATTTGCCCGCTGAAACCGGTGTGCTCATTGTTTCAGTGGAAAAAGGAAGCCCGGCGGAGCACGCACGTCTGCTTCGAGACGATATTATCGTCGCGATGAACGATGAGCCGATCACAAATGTGCACGATCTGCACAAGCGGCTCGTTGCCGAACGCATCGGCGCGCCGTGCAAGCTAAGCGTGATCCGGCGCACCGAACAGCTAACGATTTACGTGACACCGGTTGAGCTGCCGCTGTTGCGCTCGCCGGGTTAGACCGGCTCCCAATCCTAACCTTAATCCCAACGAGAGTCTGCCAAAGGATCGGGATTAAGATTAAGAGCAAGAGTAAGAGCGGAGACACCTGCTTTTGCGACGTCCAAGTTGCGCTGTAGCGGCGGTCTATGACCGCCGAAGCCATGCCGCTACAGTATCGGAGCCGCCTTGCGATGAGGAAGCTGATGCAGCAGTCTCGCTTTCATGAAGCTTCTCGTCATCGGCAGCGGCGGCCGGGAGCACGCGCTGGTGTGGAAGCTGGCGCAATCGCCGGCAGTGGACCGTATCTTTTGCGCGCCGGGTAATGCCGGGACGGAGGGGCTGTCGGAGAACGTTCCGATTGCGGCCAATGATTTGCCGAGGCTGGCCAGCTTCGCAAAACAGAACCGAGTCGAGCTTACCGTTGTCGGGCCGGACGATGCGCTGGCGGCTGGCATCGTTGACGTTTTTGAAACCGAAGGTCTGCGCGTTTTCGGTCCGACTAAGAAAGCGGCGCGCCTGGAGTCTTCCAAGATTTTCGCAAAAGAGTTGATGGCGGCGGAGAACATCCCTACCGCGGCGGCACGCACATTTTCTTCGGCGGCTGAGGCGCTGGATTACTGTAAGACCGTCCCGATGCCGGTCGTAGTGAAGGCTGACGGGCTCGCGCTCGGCAAGGGTGTCGTCATCACCAAAGAGCGGGAAAGCGCGCGCCGGGCTGTCATTTCCATGATGAAAGAGGCCGCATTCGGCGAGGCTGGTCGCCGCGTTGTGATCGAGGAATGCCTGAGCGGAAGCGAGTGCTCGGTGCACGCGCTGGTGAGCGGCGACCAGTTCGAGATGTTGGCGACGGCGCGCGATCACAAACGCGCACTCGACGGGGACCGCGGACCGAACACTGGAGGAATGGGCGCAGTAAGTCCGGCGGACAACTGGTCTGGAGAGCGCGAGGAGGAATTTGCTGAGAAAATCATGCGGCCGTTGCTGCGCGGGCTAACGAGAATCGGTACGGAATTTCGCGGACTTCTCTTTCCCGGGCTGATGATTTCGGCGAACGGGTTGCGCGTGCTCGAGTTCAACTGCCGCTTCGGTGATCCGGAGACGCAGGCGATTTTGCCACGGATGAAATCCGATTTGTTGCCCGCTCTGGTGGCCACGGTCGAAGGAAATGTCGCAAACACCGAACTGCGCTTCGATTCCCGCATCGCCGTGACGATCATCCTTGCCTCCGCGGGTTATCCAGGGATATACGAGACGGGCAAATCGATCAGCGGCCTCGAGCGCGCGGCGAAAGCTCCCGATGTTTTTGTCTTTCACGCTGGCACGAAGCGGCAGAACGGCGAGCTCGTCACGGCTGGCGGGCGAGTGCTGGCAATTACCGCGCTTGCCGATTCGGCTGCGCAAGCGCGAGAGAAGGCTTACGCCGCGGCCAGGGAGGTCCAGTTCGAAGGCTGCCATTTTCGGCGCGATATTGCTCTCACGCCAGCGAGATAATAAGATCAGCGGCTTGATCTGGTGGAGAACAATCCCGGTGCTCCTTTGCTGCGTGGCGGCCGCGCGCGCGCAATCCCCCACGCCCCAGCCCGGCGCTGAGACACAGGCGCTGGTAGACTCGCTCGCGCCGGCCGAGGTTGACGAAGCGGTCCGGGCATTGAAAACAAATTTCGTCGGCGCAAACGGGCTCAAAGACGAAGAGGTGACGCGGGCGACCTTGCAAGGCCTGCTCGCGCGGCTGCGCGGAGGCGCGGTATTGATGCCAGCCAAAGCGACTCCGGAAACGCCGGTGCCGTTCTACAGCGAGCTGCTCGCGGGCCACATCGGCTACGTTCGCATCGGCTCATTGACGAGCGAAAACCTGACGGCGCTGGACAAAGCGCTGACAGATTTTACCAGCAAAAAAGTCGATGCGGTCGTGGTCGATTTACGCGCATCCTCCGCCGGCAGCGACTGGGATGTGGCCGCGCAGATGGCGAGCCGGTTCGTGGCAAAGGGCAGGACGATGTGGACGCTGCATAAAGCGGCGGCGAAAGAGGACCGCCCATTTGTGAACGGACGCGATCCGGGCTTTCAGGGAATTTTGGTTGGGCTGATCGATGCCGAGACCTCAGGCGCGGCCGAAGCTTTGGCAGCAGCGTTGAAATCAACTCCCCAGACCCTCCTCATCGGCCAGGCCAGCGCTGGACGGGCGGTCGAGTATTCGGATTTTCCGCTCTCGAGTGGAAAGGTTTTGCGTGTGGCGGTGGGCGAAATCATGGTCGATGGGCGTCCGCTTTTTCCGGGTGGAGTGAAGCCGGATCTGCCAGTGGAAATGCCGGCAGCGCAGAAGCGCCAGATATTCGTCGCGAGCGCGCAGCGGGGAATGTCGCCCTTTGTTTTTGAACCGGAGCGTCCGCATTTTAACGAAGCGGCATTGATCTCGGGAACGAATCCTGAAATCGACTCGCGCAATCAACGCCGCAGCGGCGAGAGTGAGCACGATCCGGTGCTCCAGCGCGCAGTGGATGTGATCACATCGCTGGCAGTTTTTCAGAAACACTGACGTGAATCCGCTCGAGGAACGGCTCGGCTACAAGTTTCGGGACCCTGTCTTACTGGAACAGGCGCTCACGCATCCCAGCGTGGGGCATGAGAAGCAGCGCTATCACATCGACAACCAGCGCTTGGAATTCCTCGGCGACGCGGTCCTGCAACTGGTCATCACGGAGCATCTCTATGCGACCTTTCCGCGGGAGCCGGAAGGGCCGCTGACAAAATTGCGGGCGCGCCTGGTCTCGCGCGATGCTCTGAAGGCGCAAGCGCAAGCGCTCGAACTCGGCCGGCACTTAATCATGGGCCGCGGAGAGGAAACGAGTGGCGGCCGCACGCGCACCTCATCGCTGGCGGATGCCTTCGAAGCGGTGATCGGCGCGATTTACCTGGACAGCGACTTCGCGAGGGCGCGTGAGTTCATCCTCAGCCGGATGAAAACGGCTTTGGAGCGGGTGGTGGAGAAACCGGTGGACGTTAATCCCAAAGGCCAGCTCCAGGAAACGCTCCAGGGCATCTCCATGCACGGTCCGACTTATGACATCATTTCAGCGACCGGGCCGGAACACGCCAAAACTTTCGTGGTGGAGGCTCACTGGGAGGGTGAAACACTCGGCCGCGGCACAGGACAAAGTAAACAAGCCGCGGAGATCGCGGCTGCGCTGGATGCGCTTCAGCAGCAGCGGTGGAAGAAGATGGCGCGTAAATAAGATCGCTGCCGGCCAAAGGGCGGCGAAAATCCAGGATCATCCCGGACGTTACCGCGAACGTTTCGCGATAGGATTCCTCCGCTTGGCTGGCGATGACAGATTGAGAGCGCAGATTTTACCGCCGTTCCAAGTGTGACGCGAACGTATTGCTGCGGTAACAAAACGCTTTGCTCGTGCGATCGCGCGGGGCAACTCCGTCCCCCGCGCCAGCTCCGCGGTGATGGCGGCGGAATAGGTGCAGCCGGTGCCGTGCGTCTTCACATTGGGGACAAAGGCGGCTGAGAATTCCCGTAAACCTTTGCCGTCGCTGAGCACATCGACGGCGTGCGTGCTCTTGAAATGCCCTCCCTTTAGCAAAACGGCTGTGCCATATTTGCCGGCCAATGCCCTCGCGGCGTCGCGCATCCCCGCGAGATCGCGGATCTTATCCCCGAGCAAGCGCGCCGCTTCTTCGAGATTTGGCGTAATCAACGTCGCCAGAGGGAACAATTCGCGCTCATAGATCGCAATCGCTTCCGGTTCAAGCAGCGCGTCACCTGAAGTAGCGATCATCACGGGATCGACGACGAGCTTGCGCCGCTTCACCCCGGCTAAAGTCCGCGCCACGATCGAGACGATCGCGCTATTGCAAAGCAGCCCCGTCTTTATCGCCGCGACCGGGAAACTTTCCAGGAGCACGTCGATTTGTTCTTCGACGAGGCTCGGCGGAACCGGCTGGATCTGGAAGACTTTTCCGGGAGTTTCCGCCACGATGCAGGTGAGGGCGTTGATCCCGTAAACGCCATGCGCGGCAAATGTTTTGAGATCAGCTTGAATGCCGGCGCCCGCGCTGCTGTCGCTGCCGGCGATGGTGAGAGCTGTCGCAGGTGTTGTCATCCGGAGCGAAGACGAGGGATCCCGTGGCCAAACCTAAAGCTCACTTCCCGCGGGATTCTTCGACTCCGCTGCGCTCCGCTCAGAATGACAGGTTTGTTCTCACGCCCCGTCGCTGCCGATGGCTTCCACGGGGCAGCCTTCCATCGCTTCCTTGCAGAGGGCTTCTTCCTCCGGCAACTCCGGCTGCTTGTAAACATAAGAGTGACCGCCGTCGTCATTGCGTTTGAAGTTCGCCGGGGCGGTTTCGCGGCACAGATCGCAGTCTATGCACTGATCATCAACGTAGAATTTTCCCTCTACGTTTTCCGGGTATTTATTTGCTGCATCAGCCATTTTGCCTGCTTGTGGAAACGTCGTGGAAGGTAGGATGAAAGCCATGGCACGCAATGGCTTTTTACGCCGGCTGCCGCAACCGGGCACGCTCTCCAGCACGATGAAACGTTGATATGGCTCCCACCCGCAAAGCTCAAATGCAACGCACCTTGCGCGCCTTCGCCCTTGAGCTTTTGATTTATGCGGCCCTGGTCACCGCCTACTTCTTTGCCGTCTTGCATTTTCTCGGTGACTGGCTGGTGCAGCTCGAGACTCAACATATCCGCATTTACGCGTTCATCGCCATCCTGCTCATCATTGGCCAGGCTGTGGTTTTGGAAGCGGTCACGACCGGATTGATGCGCCTACTCCGCGGCGGGCGCTCCGAATAGCCATGTTCTTCCCCATTTCGCACACGCACATCAGCCCGATTTATCTGGTCATTATCGGCTTTTTAATCGGGGTGCTCGGCGGTTTCTTCGGAGTGGGCGGAAGTTTCATCGCCGGGCCGGCATTGCGTGCCGTTGGCCTGGATTGGAATTTCGCCGTCGGCACTGATCTCGCGCACATCGTCGGCAAATCAGTCGTGGCCGCGAAACGCCACCGGGCCATGGGCAACGTCGATCTGCGCCTCGGTTTGATCATGGCCTTTGGCACAATCGCGGGCGCCGAAGGCGGCGCGCAGCTCATCGAAATGCTCAAACGCGCGGGCAACGTCAACTTTGTCGTTTCCATCGTTTCCATTGCCATTTACGTGAGCATTTCCACTTTCATGATTTGGGAAAGCTGGAGGACCTTAAGAGCGGCGAAGAGGCGGGGCGGCTCGTCGGCTATCGGCAAAGTCGATGAGTCGTCGTTTATGCATGTGACCAAAGCGATCCATAGCTGGCGCGTTCCGCCGATGATCGAGCTGCCCGAATCGGGCGTGACCATCTCACTCTGGCTCATTATGCTCGTGGCTTTCATCGGCGGTCTTTTCAGCGGATTCCTTGGTGGCGGCGCCGGTTACATTCGGATGCCCTCGATGGTTTACGTTCTGGGAATCCCGACGCATCTCGCTGTCGGAACCGACCTTTTTGAGATCATTATCTCAGCCAGCTACGGCACATTCACCCATGCTGTTAAGGGAAATGTGGACATTCTCATCGCGCTCGTGATGAACACCGGCGCGGCAGTCGGGGCGCAGCTTGGCGCCATTTCCACCCAATATTTTGCCGGACCAAAAATCCGCCTCGCCTTTGTTCCGCTGCCGCTCATCGGCGCGGCCATCGTGATCTACACTCTCTTCACCGGCCATAAGCTATGAAATTCCTCATTTGCAGCGACGGCACGCCCGCCTCGGATAATGCCACCAGTCTCGCCGCTCTGGTGGGCAAACCGGCCCGGGCGCAGATGACCCTGCTGGGCATCGCGGAAAATGTTGAAGACGAAGAACCGCTACGGCAAACCCTGGCCAAGCAGGCCGACCTCCTGCGGCAAAGCGGCGGGGCGGAGCCGAAGATTTTCTCCCGCGCCGGCGATCCAGTGACCCAGATCCTGGCTGAGACATCGGTCAACAAGTATGACCTTGTGATTGTGGGCGCACGGTTGAAACAAATGACCGGTCCGTTCTGGCAATCGCAGCGCACGTATGAAGTGATTAAATCAATCGAGCCCCCGGTCCTGGTTGCGATTGGGAATTGCGCCCGCTTTGCCCGCGTTCTGCTTTGCTCCGGCGGCAAGCGCTACATCGACGCCGCGGTCCGCCTGACCGGCGCGCTGGCCGCGCCCACTGCCGCGCAGGTCACCTTGTTGCACGTCATGGCCGAGCCGCCGGCGATATATGCAGACCTCGTGCAAATGGAGGAAGATGTCGACTCGCTCCTCGCATCCGGCTCCGAGCTGGGCCGAAATCTGAAAGCGGAGAAACAGATGCTCGAAAAAATGGGCGTGACCACCAATGTTCGCGTCCGTCATGGCCTGGTCATCGATCAAGTATTCGAGGAAGTGAACGAGGGAGATTATGACCTGATCGTTTCCGGCTCCTCACGCGCCCGCGGTCCGCTGCGCCATTACATCATGGGCGATCTCACCCGCAGCATTCTCAACCGCGCGCCCTGTTCGGTTCTCGTGGCACGGACCAGTCCTCCGCCGCTCGCGCGAAATTTCTTCAGCAGCATGCGCGAGCGTCTGTTCCCGCGCGCAACAGCGGCGCGGTAGCGCAGCAGCCGAGCAGCCGGTTGTAGGGGCGAGCGACGCCTCAGCGACGGCTGTATCGTTGCTGATGGAAACGGAACGGGAACGCGCTCGGCGAAAGATGCAGCGCCGAAATCTGTTCACCTGGCTCTGGCGGGAATGGACAGTGGAGCGCCGCCGGCCCATCGCTCCGGCATTTGCCCGACCCAAACCGGAAACCTGGAGCAACAACGAGCTGACGGCCGCGTGGCTGGGGCATTCCACTGTGCTCGTCAATTTTTTCGGTCTTTGGATAATCACTGATCCGGTGCTGATGGATCGCATCGGTGTGCGGCTGCCGTTTCTCACCATCGGGCCCAAACGTTTGACCGCTCCGGCGCTCACCCTGGCCGAGCTGCCGCCGATCGATCTCGTGATTCTCTCGCACGCGCACTTCGACCACATCGATCGCGCAACATTGAAGCGATTCCCGGCGTCAACGCGGGTCATCACCGCGCAATCAACGCGCGATCTCTTGCGCGGAACGAAGTTCGCTGAAGTCATCGAATTGAACTGGAATCAATCAGTAAAGCTGGTTCTGCGCGGTATGGAGCTGGAGGTCTTTGCTTTTCGGGCGCAACACTGGGGCGCGCGCCTGCGCTACGACGAGCACCGTCGCTACAACAGCTACGTGATCTCGCGCCGTGGCCGCCGCGTCATCTATGCCGGCGATACCGCCATGGCGAAAGCCTTTGCAAAGTTGCGCGACGGAAAAGCGTTCGACCTCGCCATCATGAGCATCGGCGCGTATGACCCGTGGATTCGCTCTCATGCCACGCCGGAGCAGGCCGTGGCGATGGCTGATGCCGCCGGCGCGCGCTACATCATGCCGGTGCATCACCAGACATTCCGGCTCAGTGTCGAACCATTTCGAGAACCGATTAAGCGGTTCACTCGCGCGCTCGCCGCCAGTCCGGAACGGATCGCGCTGCGCGAGATCGGCGAAACATTTGTCTTACCGGGGCACGTTTAAGAGGGCGAAGGAGTTGTCGTGGGGAAGGCAAACGTGCCGCTCGGAGATGGGGTTGCTGAAGGGGTGCTGGTTGGGGTCGGTGTGGGAGCAGGTGTCGGCGTCGGCGTCGGCGTCGGCAGCGGAGGGACGGTGTTTTCCCAATGGTGCAGGGGCACGCTCGCGCCGCCGATCTCCTTCACCAATGTCTCGCAGCGCGCTTGCAATTTCTCCAGGTCGGGTGGGCCGAAGGAAGGATCCACAGTGCCGTTGAAAACGATGTAGGTCGCCTTCAATTCGCTCAGTGGCCGGTTGTTCGGGTTCGAGAGCGCGTTGATTTCTTTTGCCATGCGCAGGGAGGCTTCGCCCACTTTGTCGTTCGGTCCGATGTCGCCGACGATGGCCGGATAGATGTTTCCGCCGGCCACAACGATGGCGTAATCGCCCACCCGCACAGCATCGTTTCCTTTCGTGAAACTGCCCGGCGCGACAATGAAAGGATCGTATGCACCAATGAGGTAGCTGTATTTCTTCATCGCGCTGATCTCATCGCGCACCTGGGCCGCGGCTGCTTTCAGCTCGCGCTTGCGCTCCGGCGGAGCGCTCTTTTGCTCCGCTTCCACCCGCCGCAGCTTTTCTTCGATACCGGATAGATACGGGTTTGGGCGATCAGATTTTTTCGTCCAGCGGAAACTGGTGAACGGCTTAAAGCTGACTGAGGCGCCATTCCCAGCTGGCACCCGGTCCCCATCGGAGCCATCGGCATCGACATCCATGTCAGCCTGGAAAAGGAGCGCGCGCCGGTTGGATTCGGGGTGACGCAGAGCGAGCACCGTCTGGCAATCGTAAAAATTGTGCCGCGAGAGCAAATTATCGAGGCGGTTCAGATTTTCTCGCAGCTCGCGCACCTTGGTCTCATAGAGTTGAGCGAAGTAGGGTGACACGCTTTCAGGTTTGATCATCAGGGACAGGCCTGGGAGCAGTTTGCCCATCTCAGGGTTAAGCTTTGCCAATTCTTCGAGCGAGCGATTGGGAGTGGGAATACGCGCCTTCAGCTTCAAATCCAGAAGGTAACTGAGCGGATCCAGGCGCTCCTCAGAGGCGGCTCCGCCCGGCGCTGTCTCCAGCTCACTGCGCACCGTCACGCCGTTGAACAGTCTCGGCAGATCGATCTTTCCGGTGATGACCGGCGCGCGCGTCGCCGTCGGCTTTGGTGACCGCAGCGGAAGAGGAAATGGTATTTCTTCGCCGCGTGTCATCTCCCAATGCCAGCGCTCGAGCGAAATCCAGCGCAGCGCGATTGCCGCGAACAGAACCAGGAAGAGCAACAGCACGATGCGCCGCAGCGTTGTCAGGCGCACTTTCGCTATTTCCTCAACCAGGCCGCAACGGCGGCGATAAGGCCCAGCACGCTGAGCAGCGTCATCAAGCCGGCGGGCATCGCTTTGCCGGTGCGAAAAAATTTCGGCGCGAATTGCACCGCGAGAAGCAAGGAGACAACAAAGCCGATGATTAGTCCGAGGGCGCGATGTTCCGGAAGCAGAAACCCGGCGATCAACAGCAATGCGCCTGAGATTGCTCCGGCGACAATTGAGACGATGCTTCCCGCTTTGAAATAACCGACCGCTCCTCCAGCAATCGTGAGCAGACCGAAAACGAGAAAATAAATCCGAGCCGCGCCAAGCATTTCCAAGCGCGACTCGTAACGCAATGCCGCGGAGGTGTCCAGCCGCCTGCCGTTCAACTCGCCGCCGCTGCGCTTCGTTTTGCAATGTCGTAAGATTCGCCTGTCATGCATTCGTTCCATTACCGCGACGGGCGGCTCTTTTGCGAAAGCGTGGATGTGACGAGGGCGGCCGAGGAATTCGGCACCCCGCTTTACTTGTACAGCGCGGGCACGATTCTCGATCACTATCAGCGGCTCGATCAAGCCCTGGCCGCGCTCGATCATCTGATCTGTTACGCGGTCAAGGCTAACTCTAACGGCGCAATCTTGACTCTGCTCGCAAATGCCGGCGCGGGCTTCGACATTGTCTCCGCGGGCGAGCTCTTTCGCGTGCTCAAGGCCGGAGGCGCTGCCGCCAGATGCACTTTCGCCGGCGTGGGGAAGTCGCGCGCCGAGATCGAATATGCGCTCGAGCAAGGTGTTCACTGTTTCAACGTGGAGAGCGAAGCAGAGCTGCGATACATCAGCCAAATCGCATCCGGGAAAAATACGCGGGCGGCTATTGCCCTCCGGATCAATCCTGATGTCGATCCGCGCACGCACGAGTACATCTCGACCGGCTCGGGCGAGGACAAGTTTGGCATTGCTCTGGAAGACGCCGCCGCAGTCTGTGAATGCGCGGCAGGATTGCCCGGGCTCATCATTCGCGGTGTGCAGATGCACATCGGCTCGCAAATCAGCGAAGCGACGCCATTCCTCGAGGCGATTGCGAAGCTCGCGCCGCTCATCGCGGAGTTTAAAGCCAAGTACAAGATTGAGTTTTTCAGCGTCGGCGGCGGGTTGGGCATCGAGTACGAGTCCTCGCTCGCGAGCGGGGCAGGCAATTGGTGGCATTCGGAAGGGCGGCAACACAGGCTTGCCATTCGCGATTATGCGGAGGCAATCGTTCCGCTCTTAAAGAAAATGGCAGTCCGCATTTTGCTCGAACCGGGGCGTTTGCTCGTGGGCAACGCCGGCGTGCTGCTCACGCGAGTGATTTACATGAAGGAAGCGCGCGAGAAGCGGTTCGCGATCGTGGACGCGGGCATGAACGATCTCATCCGGCCCGCGCTCTACGGCAGCTACCATGAGATCGTGCCGGCGATGCAGGCGAGCGGAAGCATGAGCAAGATCGACATTGTCGGACCGGTTTGCGAGAGCGGAGATTTCTTCGCCCAGGGGCGGACGATGCCGGAACTGCACGCGGGCGATCTGCTCGCGATCATGAGCGCGGGGGCCTACGGATTTGTCATGGCCTCCAATTACAACTCGCGTCCGCTGCCAGCGGAAGCGCTGGTGCTCGGGAGCCAGTTACAATTAATTCGCAGGCGCCAGGAGCTGGAAGACCTTACGCGGGCTGAGATTAACCCGATTCGCAGCGGCGGGCCCCGAGCCTGAGAGGTTGCGCGGAAAAGTCTTCAGCACGATTAGTGCTCGCGTTCAAATATGCGTCAATCCCTTCGCGTTTTTCTTGCGATCGTTGCTTTCATTTCGCCGGCGCCACTTCGCGCCGCCACTCCCCCGCAGGGTGAATGGATCCTGCTGGTCGGCGGCGTGTCCATGCGGCAATGGGAGCAATACAAAGGCGATAACGCCCACGATCATTGGTGGGCGAATTTTGTGCACGCCGCGCGTCTCCGGACTCAGCAGCTGCGCGAACAATACGGGCCGGAGCTGCCTATCACCTGGCTGGTTTATAAACCGGCTTACGTGGAGCGTTCTAAACAGGACGGGCGCGATCTTATTGCCCTCATCAACTCCGTGCGCGATGCCTACAACCTTCGTCTCATCTACTTCAACAAAGGGGACGATGTTGTCGATTACCTCAATCGAGGTCAGCCGCGCGACCAGCTAAAAGTCGCCGGCTTTGAATACTTCGGGCACTCCAACAAGGCCTGTTTTATGTTCGACTACAGCAACGTGATCGACAGCTCGGCCAAGGCCTGGCTGCATCAGAACGACTTCGTGAAAATCGATCGCCGAATCTTCGCGCGGAATGCTTTCGTCAAAAGCTGGGGCTGTCACACAGGCGAAATGATGAGCGCCTACTGGCGTAAGGCCACTGGCACGCGCATGTGGGGCGCGGTGGGCAAGACTCAATACATGAGCGAAGAACTTCCGGTCCTGGTTTCCCCCAGTGACCGGTGGGCGTACTAAAACAAGCGTCGGATCCCGGCGTTCAAGCACGAGTTCGAAGAGTTCGCAAAACCAACATTCATCGCGCCAGCGAAGTGCGGCGGCAAAGCTGGCTCCTGTTCACTTAATCAGCCGAGGTGCCCGCTTTAACTTGAAGAGCCGAGCTCAGACCCCGGCGTTCAGCATGTTCGAAGAGTTCGCAAAACCAACATTCATGGCGCTAGGCGAAGTACGGCGGCGGCAAAGCTGGCCCCGCTTCACTTAATCAGCCGAGATGCCCGCTTTAACCTAAAGAGCCGAGGTGTCTATGATATGTGGTTATGCAATATATCATAATTCGAGCACGCGCAGTCGTGAGAGCGATGTTAGCGCGTCATGTGCGCGATGTGAACGCGGTCGCGAGCGCGATGTGGGCTGCAATGCTGGCTCCGCTTAACTTAATGAGCCGAGGTGTCCGCTTTAACTTAGAGAGCCGGAGAATGTCCATGATATGTGGTTATGCAATATATCATGACTCGAGCGCGCGCGGTCGTGGGCGCGATGTGACAAAGAAGTTTGTCACGTCAACCAGCGTGGTGGCTGGGGGCAGCCTCCTGACTCGAGTGTGCGATGTGACCGCGACACAAGCGCGACGTGAGCGCGAGGCGTGCAGCGGAGATCGGTTTGCCGCCGTCCGGCAGGCGTTGCTGTGATCTCCTGAGCTTTCCAGGTTTCTCTGGGCCTGGAGCTTGAGAACCTAGAGCTTTCCCTCCACCTACGCCCGTTCCAGGCGTTGCCGTGATCTCCTGAGTTTTTAGGTTTCTCTGCTGCCTGGAGCTTGGGAACTCAGAGCTTTCCTTCCCCTACGCCCGTCCCATGTAGGCGCCGGTGCGTGTATCTATCTTCACCATTTCGCCCTCCTTGATGAAGAGCGGCACGTTGATCGTCTTGCCAGTCTCGAGCTTCGCCGGCTTGGTGACATTGCTCGCGGTGTCTCCGCGCAAACCTTCCGCTGACTCGACTACCTTGAGGCTGACCGATGCCGGCAGCTCTACCTGGACCGGCTTACCTTCGGCATAAAGCACCTGCACCGGCAGGTTTTCCACCAGGAAATCCTTTGCTTCGCCGATGAGGTTGTCCTGCAACGTCACCGTTTCGTAAGTCTGCGGATCCATGAAATGGTAGCCGTTGTTGTCCTTATAGCTGAACTCAAGCGTGGTGCGATTGATGTCCACCAGCTCGACTTTGTCGGTCGAACCGAAGCGTACGTCCGCGCTTTTGCCGGTGTTGATATAGCGAATGATCGCCTGCACGAAAGCGCGCAAATTCCCCGGCGTCCGATGATGCACTTCCAGCACAATGGCGGTATTGCCATTGTATTTAATTGCCATGCCTTTGCGGAGATCGTTTGCGGCAGCCATTTACGTCAAATGGTAATCAGTGACTGGTGAAATCGAGGAGCGCGACTGTGACATTTCTGCCTCGGTCGCGCAACTGAGTCACAATAACTTCAAGCGGGTCAAATCCTGCGAATCAACAATGCCCACCGGAACATGGGCGTCGTCCACCACGACGAGGTCGTCAATTCGATGTCGCTCCAGCAGATTTAAGACTTCCACTGCCAGCTTGTCCTTGTGCACACTCACCGGATTCAGGGTCATCAAATCGGCCACCAGCCGCTCGCCCACTTTTGGATCGCTCTGGAAATGCCGCGCGAAATCCCCATGCGTGAAAATGCCGAGCAGTTTGCCATCGGAATCGGCGATCACGGCCGCGCCAGCGCGGACGTCGGTCATCGCTTTGAGCACATCGCGGATTCGCGCGTCGGGAGGGACCAGAGCCACGGCCTCACGTGGGCGCATCACCTGGTGCACACGCATGAGCAGGCTGCGTCCCACCATTCCGGCAGGATGAAATTTTGCGAAATCCTCCTTCTGAAACCCGCGCGCTTCCAGCAGCACCATGGCCAGGGCATCGCCCAGCGCCAGCATCACGGTCGTGCTCGAGGTCGGCGCCAGGTTCAAGGGACAGGCTTCCTGCTCAATATTGACATCGAGCACTACGTGCGCGTTCTGCGCCAGAGTGGAGCTCGCGTCTCCGCAGATAGCGATGATCTTCACCTCGAAGCGCGCGATTGCCGGCAGAATGCGCAGTAATTCTTCCGTCTCACCGCTCGCGCTCAGCGCCAGGAGGACATCACCGTCTGAAACCATCCCGAGGTCGCCATGAAGGGCGTTGAGAGAGTCGAGCACGACTGCGGGCGAGCCGGTGCTGGTAAGAGTGGCGGCAATCTTGCTCCCGACGTGCCCCGATTTGCCCACGCCAAGCACGACGATCTTCCCTCGGGCGTCGACCGCCTGGCGCAGAAGGTCGATTGCGTCGGCAAAATTTTGCCCGAGTCTCGCCCGCAAGCGCTGCAGCTCGAAGATCTCGATGTCGAGCACGCGTGCAGCCTTTTCCAGGTAATCCATCGATTGTTAATTGTGAGCCGGAGCGCGAAACCGGGCAAGACGTTCCGGCGTTCCATCAAAGGAGACATCGTATGAAAAAATTTGCCGTCGCCATTCCCTCACTGCTCTGTGCTGCCGCCGCTTTTGGCCAGACATTCACCGCGCCGGCCGAACCGCAGCGCCCGATCCAGCCCGCGCCGAAGCCGCCGCCGGCGATCAGCCGTCGCGAAGTGCAGGGTGTCGTTCCGCGAGCTGTCCGTGGCGGTAATCCGGCACAAATGTTGAATCCGGCCGCGCCTGCGCTCTATGGCACATCAGAGCAGAGCGTGACACTGAAGCCGGACGGCTCGGGAAAATGGAACGGCATTAAGCTCTTCGAGATCGTCTTCTAATTCCCCTCATTCCGGGGGGAGCGAAGCGCAGCCGCGGAATCTGTGGCTATTTGTCCAAAGCCGAATAGTCAGAGATGTCTCGACTTCGCTCGAGTATCCAGGCTTCGTTCGACATGACAGAAGAGAGCTCCGGATTGCCGGTGGTGGCGTCCTATTGCGCCACCTTTCTCAAGCCGGAGATGCTGCACATTTACCGGCAGATCACGGCGCTGGAGCGGGTGCGGCCGGTCGTAATCGCGCAGAAACGCGAGAACGCGCGAACGTTTCCTTTCTCAGAGTTGTATCTCGTTAGAAAGCCTCGTTTCCTTCGCCGATTCTGGTTCAGACAGCTGCGGGACGCGCCCTGGTCAATCTCCCGCGGTGAAGTGCGGAGCCTTATCGAGGTGCTCGATGAAACGCAGGCGGAGCTGCTCCACGTTTACTTCGGCCACATCGCTGTGCATTTGCTTCCGCTGATCCAGGCGTGGCCGCGACCATCGATTGTCTCCTTTCACGGCGCCGATGTCGGAGTGGATCTGAAGAAGCCCGCCTATCTCGCAGCGACAAAAGAGATGCTCGCGGCCGTGAGCCGGGTGCTGGTCCGTTCGGAATCGCTCGGCCGCGCTCTCGTCGCCATCGGATGCGCGCCGGAAAAGATCGAGCTGCAACGCACAGGCATTCCGCTCGCTGACTTTCCGTTTCGCGAGCGCACTGCTCCTGCCAATGACGAGTGGCGCTTGTTGCAGGTTTCCCGGCTCATCGAAAAGAAAGGGCTGCAAACGACATTGCGCGCATTCGCCAGATTCCGTGAGGAGTTTCCGAATGCGAAACTTACCATTGCCGGTGAAGGACCGCAGAAGAACGAACTGATGGAGCTCGCCCGCGCTTTGGAAATAGCGGGCGCCGTCGAATTCGCCGGCTTCCTTTCACAGTCTGACTTGCGCGACCTTCTTTATGGTTCGCACATTTTTTTGCATCCCAGTGAAACCGGTGCCGATGGGAACCAGGAAGGCGTTCCCAACTCCATGCTTGAAGCGATGGCCAGCGGATTGCCTGTTTTTGCCACGCAGCATGGCGGAATCCCCGAAGCGGTAAATGACGGCGGCAACGGCATTCTTGTGGAGGAGCGAGATCATGATGCGCTCGGTAACGCGTTGATCGAGCTTGTGAAAACGCCCGAACGTCTCCAGCAGATGGGACGAGCGGCCGCTCAAAGTGTGGCCGCACATTTCGACCAGGCGAGCCAAAGTCGCCGCCTCGAACAGATTTATCTGCGCGAGATCGGCTCGAATTAATTAAAGCCCGCGCCAGCCGTCGAATAAATCGTTTTGCGTGATAGTCTCACCCCTGTGGGTGTGACGAAGTGGAAAATCGGTGGCGAGATTTTCGATCTTTCGTCGCGGGGATGGATCATGGGCGTGTTGAATGTCACGCCGGATTCCTTTTCTGACGGCGGCAGATTTTTCGATCCTGATCGAGCGATCGCTCACGCCAAAACCATGATCGCGCAAGGCGCCGATGTCATCGACGTGGGGGGCGAATCGACGCGGCCGGGCGCCGGAACAATCGATGCTGAGGAAGAGAAGCGGCGCGTCCTGCCAGTGATAACAGAGCTGAGGCGCCACGCAGACACCTTGATCTCGATCGACACATCAAAAGCGGAAGTGGCAGAAGCGGCGCTCGAGGCCGGAGCCAAAATTATTAATGACGTGACGGGGGGCCGCGGGGACAAAGCGATGTGGCCGCTGGCTGCGGAACGCCGCTGCGCCGTCATCGTCATGCACATGCAGGGAACGCCGCGCACGATGCAGATGGCGCCGCATTATGATGATGTGGTTGCGGAAGTGGGTGAATTCTTTCGACAACAATATGCCTGCGCCATAAAATTGGGAATCGATCCAATGACGCTGGGGTTCGATCCGGGAATCGGGTTCGGCAAAACGCCGGCGCATAATCTCGCGCTTCTGAAAAATCTTCCGCTGATGCGCGTCGGGGATCAGCCGCTCGTGGTCGGCGTCTCGCGAAAGTCGTTTTTGCGAAAAATAGCGGGTAGCAATGGTTCGGAGCGCGATCCTCTCCTGCCGACCGTCGCCTTTACCTCGCTCCTGCGTGTAACCGGCGCGGATGTTTTGCGCGTGCACGACGTGAAGGAAAACCTGGAGGCGCTGCGCGTGGCCGACGCGCTGCGCAACGCGTCGTGATCAACCAAATCGTCCATCTCGTCGTCATCGGCTGGCGCAGCGCCTTCGAGATCGTCCTGCTCTGGCTCGGAATTTACTACGGCTACGTTTATTTCCGTGGCACTCGTGGCGCAAAGGTGCTCACCGGCCTGGCCATCATCTTCCTTACCCTCACCCTCATTTCCACTTTGCTTAACCTCGTCGTCATCGGCTGGATTGTGCGGAGTTTGTCGGCCTTTCTCGCTCTTGCCTTAGTGGTGATTTTTCAACCCGAGTTGCGCCGTGGCCTCGCCGCGCTCGGCGGCCATCCGATCTTTTCCCTTACTAGCGAAAAACGCGAGACCGTGCACGATTTAATCGAAGCTGTGGCCCAGCTGGCCAGCAAACAATTCGGGGCCCTCATTGCGATCGAGCGAGATACTTCCATTCGCGTTTATGAAGAAACCGGCGTGCAACTGGAGGCGGATTTCTCCGTTGAGCTCATGCTGACGATCTTTCATCCCAAATCAGCGCTGCACGACGGCGGGGTCATCATCCGCAACGGGCGGATCGCGGCGGCCGCCTGCATTTTCCCAGTGAGCCAGCGCGAGACGCTCGACCGCAGTCTCGGCCTGCGGCACCGTGCCGGCCTCGGGTTAACCGAGGAATCCGACGCGGTGGCGGTAGTAGTCTCGGAAGAGACGGGCGGGATTTCGATTTGTCACCGTCGGAGAATCGAACGCGGCTTCACCGCGGAGGCATTTGCCAAGCGCATCAGCGAAATTCTCTTGCAGAGCACTTATGAAGAAACTGATTCTCCGGAACTGGGCCGCGAAGTTGATCTCCCTCCTGCTCGCGACCACGCTCTGGTATCTAATCAAGAAGAACGTGGCAACGACCCCGTCGCCGTCTGAAACCGCGACCGCGCCGGCGGCGGAGAAGCGCTAGGAGACTTCCTGTCGCGGCGTCTGTGACCGCGCTCCTCCCGCTGGACGCAGGGCACGGCGGTCAGACCGCCGCTACAGCGCCGGGGCTACCTTAAGAAACGCGCGAGGTTGTCGTCTTCCCATCGCCGCGCGCGCTTGTAAAAACGAAACTCACGCTCGCGGCGATTGAATTCATCGGTATGCACGCAGCGGCGGCCATCGTCTCCAATGCGATCGGGCACGACGGCGTGAAGCATTTCGTGGTAGAGCACGTACTCGAGAAACCAGGCCGGAACAAAGCGCTGGTCGAGCCAGGGATTGATGCGAATGACGCGGTCTTCCTCCTGGATTGTGCCGAAGATAAAGTATTCGCGCGGGCGCTCCCGCCGTTTGCGCCCCCAGACGACCTTATAGCCGCGCAAACGATTTCCGAAATGCCGCGCGTTCAGCTTGTCGAACATCCCACGAAGATCGAAATAGCGCCCTTCCACCTCCAGCCCAAGCTGCCGCTGCAAAGGCAGGCGCGGCCGCGCAATCTTTCGTTTTGTTCGCTTCGCCATAAGATTCTCCTCACGTCACCACAGCCGCCGGGGGAACTGATGGTACGCGACTTCAGAGACTTAGACAACTTGGGCGTTATAGAAATTTTTTGAGGTCAAGTTCCTCGGAATCAATAGGTTGCGATGGTTCTCAAACGTGCAAACGTCTCATTATCGAGAAATCGTTGCCCTTCCCGCCATTTTCTCCTTAGAGCGGTTTACCGCGGCGAGCTTTCCCGTATATTCCTTTTCCGCTGACAAGCCGTGACGCCTTTCCTGCGAAAAATCCTCGGGCTCAATTGGGTGCTTTTAGCTGTCATGCTCGCGCTCGCGATTTTCGGGGTGATCGCCATCTACAGCGCCACTTACATGCGCGAGGATCCGGTCGCGGCGGAATTCTGGCGTAAACAAGCCAACTGGGTCGTGGTTGGGTTTTTCGTTTTTATCGTCACCAGCCTTGTCGATTATCGCTGGGTGCGCTGGGGAGCGCTGCCAATGTATCTGGCCGGGCTCGGCTTTCTCATCCTGACCAAATTCATGGGGCAAAAAGTTTACGGCGCGCGCAGTTGGCTTCATCTGGGGCCAATTAATTTTCAGCCTGCTCAACTCGCTGTGATCGCTGGAATCATGGTGCTCTCGCTTTTCCTGAGCCAGTTCAAGCAGCTGCATCCCATGCTCCGGCTTGCACTCTGCGGCGTCATCGTGGGCGCGCCTTGCCTGCTCATCCTCATGCAGCCCGATCTGGGCGAATGCATCATTTGGGGACCGGTTTTGATGGCGCTCCTGTTCGTGGGCGGAATCCCCGTGCGCTATCTCATTTGCCTGATCCTGATCGTGCTCGCGTTCATCCCCATCGCGATCAACCTCGGTCTGAAACCATATCAGCAGGAACGCATCACCGCTTTCATCAATCCCGACATTGACCGGCAGGGTTCCGCCTGGGCCATTAACCAATCGCTCATTGCCATCGGTTCAGGCGGCTGGGCGGGGAAGGGATTCAAGGCGCCGAATACGCAGGTGGAGCTCGGGTTTCTTCCCGCTACGGCCGTGCACAACGATTATATTTTCTCCGCCATCGGTGAGCAATGGGGCTTCGTCGGCGGATTATTCCTCCTGGGCGTGTTTGCCTTGCTCCTGCTAACGTGCCTTTTGGTGGCGTTCTGGGCCGCGGATCAACTCGGCTTACTTCTTGTCGTGGGTATTACCGCGCTAATCTTCACCCACATTTTCCAGAACATCGGCATGACAATCTCCATTCTGCCCATCACCGGTGTGCCCCTGCCGCTCATCAGTTACAGCGGCTCGTTCGTGCTCATGATCATGTTCGGTCTCGGGATCGTGAACAGTGTCTGGGTCCATCGTCGCGGCGCACCGGCGCGCTGAGTCGCATTTTCCTGTGCCGACAGATTATAAGGTTAAGCTCGAGGTATTCGAAGGCCCGCTCGATCTCCTTCTTTACCTGATTAAGCGCGATGAGATCGACATCTACGACATCTCAATCGAGCGGATTACTCGCCAGTACCTCGAGTACCTCCAAGCCTTCAGAGAACTCAACATCGATCTCGCCGGCGAGTTCATCGTCATGGCGGCGAACCTTCTCTACATCAAGAGCCGCAATCTGCTTCCCCTCGATCAGCAGCCTCCGGAGGACGACGCCGAGGAAGATGATCCGCGCTGGGAGCTGATCCGGCAGCTCATCGAATACAAGAAATTCAAAGAAGCGGCCGAGCTTTTGCACTCTCGCGCCCTGGAGCAGGAAAATGTTTTTGCGCGCGCGTCCCAAACCACCTCCGACAGTCCATTGCCTTTGAGCGAAGTGGGAATCTTCCAGCTCATCAACGCGTTTCAGAACGTGCTCAAACGGATCGAAGCGCGCGAAGAATTGCAGGAGATTTTCGGAGAGAATTTTACCGTTTCGGACAAGATCGACACCATTCTGGCGCGCGTGAGTGAGGGACTGGCACTGAAGTTCTCCGAGCTCTTCGCCCATATGGCTTCGCGCGTGGAGATCGTGGTTACATTCCTGGCGCTGCTCGAGCTGATCCGGCTCAAGCAGGTGCGCGCCAGCCAACGCGATCCCTTTGCAGAGATCGAGATTGCGGCGGCTGCTTGAATGCGCCGCGTTCTCATCGCCGGTTGCGGTTATCTCGGGATCGCAACCGCGTGGCGTTTCCGCAGCGGAGGCTGGGAGGTCGTCGGCTGGACGCGTTCAGGCAACATTGCAGACCGAGAGTTGGCCGACGCGATTGAGCATGCCGCGATCGATCTGAGCGAACCGCACCAGGTCGAGCGGAACCGCTTCCCGTGCGACCTTGTGGTCCACTGCGCCAGTTCCAGCGGCGGCGGCGCCGATGAGTATCGGCGAATCTATCGTGACGGCGCCGAGAACCTCGCCCGCTTTTTTCCCGAGACACGCCTGATATTCACCAGCAGCACCAGTGTTTATCCGCAGCGCGACGGCAGCTGGGTCGATGAAAATTCACCGGCTGAGCCGCAAAACGAGAAGGCAAAAATCCTGCGCGCCGCTGAGGAGATCGTTCTCGGCGCGGGCGGGATCGTGCTGCGGCTTGGCGGAATATACGGACCGGAGCGCTCTTTCTTTCTGCGCAGTGTGAAGAACGGCCATGCTGCAATCGCCGCACCCGACCGCTACGTGAATCAGATTCATCGAGACGACGCGGCTGCTGCCATCTGGTTCCTGGCTCAGCGCCCTGAGATCGCCCCTCCCTGCATATTCAATGTCGTTGACGACGCGCCGGTCTCGCGTGGCGAGATATTCCGTTGGCTGTCGGCGCAACTGAAAGTCCCGCTCTCCGATTCCACTCGCGCGCCTTCGACCAGGCGAGGAGAGACGAACAAGCGCGTGAGCAACGCTCGTCTGCGCTCATTAGGTTGGGAGCCACGCTATCGAAGCTATGCGGAAGGTTTGTCCGCAATGCTCGATACCGCTTCTCCGCCGTCGGGCCCGCATCGTTCGCGAAGCGCATTCTAGTAATTACAATAACCGGCATGGGCCCTGCTTAACAATCGCCGCACCATGCGAAATGTCCAATTGTCCGGCCGCGAAGCCGCCGTTGTTCGTGCCGTGGGGTTCGCCGAAGCAGTGCTCGGCGCCGATATTCTGGATAGCACTCACATGGAGCTGGAGGACGCCAGCGATACCTTGAACGGCCTCATCGCCGCTGGCCTGGTTGAGACCATCCCTTATAGCGAACAGGTCGACATGGCCGAGATGCCCGCCACCGCATTCGAAGTGAATCCTGCTTATGTGCACGAGCTGCGCCAGGCCATCTTCCGCCGCTAATTTGCCGCGGCCAGCGCTTCGGTCTCGCTCTTGCGTTCACCAAAGAGGGAGCGGATGACATCTTCGATCGGCATCTCCTGCACGTTAATGTCGCTGATGTTGCACGCTTCAAGTAAACGCCGCGCCGTTTCCGTCACCTGGGCCCGCGGCACCTTGAGCTGCACCGAGGCGGGCGTCTGAGTCACGATTTCACCGAACTGGGAAAAGTCGCGCTGGGCTCCATCAGCAAAGGTCAAGCTGATCAGTTTCTCGCCGGAAAAGCGATCGACAATGTCATCAAGCGGGCCATCAAAAAAAATTTTGCCGTGATCGATAATGAGCACGCGGTCGCATAGCTCTGCGATATCCTGCATGTAATGGCTCGTCAGCATGGTGACGATGCGATGCTCGGAATTGTAAAGGCGCAGAAACTCGCGCACCCGCTTCTGGCTAACGACATCCAGACCGATGGTCGGTTCATCGAGAAACAAAACCCTCGGTTCGTGAATGAGCGCGCTGATGAGCTCCATCTTCATCCGCTCGCCGAGGGAAAGCTCGCGCACCATCACGTTCATCTTGTCAGTGACCTCGAGCAGTTCGCTTAATCCACCGACCACTTTCTTGAACCGCTCACGATCGATGCCGTAGATGGCGCGGTTAAGTTCTAACGATTCCTGCGCCGGCAGATCCCACCAGAGCGCATTCTTTTGGCCCATGAGCAAACTGAATTGGCGCTTCATCTCGTTCTTTCGCTCCCACGGAACAAAGCCGAGCACCCGCGCTTCACCCGAGGTGGGATTGAGCAAACCTGACAACATCTTGAGCACGGTTGTCTTGCCCGCGCCGTTGGGTCCGAGAAAGCCCACGAACTCGCCTTCTTCGATATTGAAGCTCACCCCATCGGCCGCCCGCGTCTCATCGTAGCGCCGCCGCACCAAACCTTTGATTGCGCCGCGCAATCCGCTCTCCTTGCGATAGGTGCGGTAAACCTTGGTCAGCCCGCGCGCCTCTATCGTGTTCATGAAAAACTTACCACTGCGCCAGCCTCATGCCCGGCCCGAGTCGAAAATGCGGATCTCCGGTCAGGATGTCAGCATCAACGCGCAAAGCACAAACGGCAATGATGAGCTCGGGCAAAGGCAAGAATTTACCGGCACGATCCAAATTCCAAGCGAGTTGCTCAGTCGATTGCCAGGCTGCGCGGTTGAAGTCCACGATATGGCACGCCTGCCCTATCCACAAGCATTTCGCCTTCTGCGGAGATTAGAATATCAGGCTGCGGTCGTTCGCGGGCCTGCCGTTTTGCGCGGCAGCAACGGCAGCACCTTCTGCACGAGAGCTTCCGCCGTGATGCCGTGCTTCTTCCGCAGGATCGGAATGGTGCCGTGCTCGATGAACTGGTCCGGCCAGCCGATGCGCACTACCGGAGTGTGGATTCCCTGCGCATACAAATGCTCCATCACCGCACAACCAAAGCCATTATGCAGCACGTGGTCTTCAATTGTCGCCACCACCTGCACGCCGCGAGCAAAAAATTCGAGCGTGCCGGTGTCGATCGGTTTGATCCAACGCGGGTTGATCAGCGCCACAGAAACGCCCTCGGCTTCAAGCAGCTTCGCCGCTTCCTGCGCCACCTCAAACATGTTACCCAGGCCGAAGATCGCGACGTCGCGTCCATGTTGCACCACTTCGGCTTTGCCGATCTCGAGCAGTCGCGGGGACTCCTTCGGCTTCGCCCCGGTGCCGGCGCCGCGCGGATAGCGGATGGCGATCGGCCCTGAGTTGTAGTTGGCGATCGTCCAGAGCATGTCCACGAACTCATCTTCATCCTTCGGCTGCATGTGAACGAAGTTCGGAATGTGCCGGAGGTAGCCGATGTCGAACAAACCGTGATGCGTCGGGCCATCATCACCGCTGAGTCCGGCCCGATCCATGCAGAGCGCGACGTTGAGGTTTTGCAACGCGATGTCGTGAATGATCATGTCGTAGGCGCGCTGCATAAAGGTCGAGTAAATCGTTAGAAACGGCTTCAGCCCCTGTGTGGCGAGACCGCAGGCGAAGAGCGCGGCGTGTTCTTCGGCGATACCGACATCGTAATAGCGGTCCGGGTGCCGGGCTTGGAAAAGCCCGAGCCCGGTTCCGCTCGGCATCGCTGCCGTGATGGCAACGATGTTTCTGTTGGAATCGGCAAATTTCGCCAGCGTTTTGCCCAGCGTCTCGGAATAGGTGGGCGTCGGCGCCGGCGCGGTCTCGCCCGTTTCCAGTTTGTATTTCCCCAGACCGTGGAACTTGTCCGGCTTGGCTATGGCTGGCTCATAGCCTTTGCCTTTCTTGGTCAAAATGTGGAGCAGCACCGGCTCTTCCTGCGTTTTCAGAAACTCGAATGTTTTGATCAGCAGCGGGATATCGTGACCATCAATCGGCCCGTAGTAACGCAGGCCGAGCTCTTCGAAAATGACGCTGGGCACGAGCAGGTTCTTCACTCCTTCTTCCACTTTGTGCGCCAGATGCGCGGCGGTCTTGCCCGCCACCGCCTCGATGAAGCGCCGGGCCTTGTCGTGCAGACCGGCGTACATGGGGCTCGTCGTGATGGAATTGAAGTAGCTCGCGATCGCTCCCACATTTTTCGCGATCGACCACTCGTTATCGTTCAGCACGACAATGAAGCGCTTGGTCTGCGATTTGGCGTTGTTGAGCGCTTCATAGCTGATGCCGCAGGTGAACGCCGCGTCGCCCGCGACGACGACCACGTTTTCATCGCCGCCCCGCACGTCGCGACCCACCGCCATGCCGAGGCCGGCTGATAATGCGGTGCCCGCGTGTCCGGCACCGTAACAGTCGTGCTCGCTTTCAGTGCGCAGCAAAAATCCGTTCAGTCCCTGGTATTGCCGCATCGTCCCTATGCGCTCGAGGCGACCGGTAAACATCTTGTGGACGTAGCCCTGATGGCTCACATCAAAGACGAACCGATCCTTGGGCGTGGTGAAAACCCGGTGTAACGCGATCGTCAGCTCGACGACTCCGAGGTTCGGCCCCAGATGCCCGCCGGTTTGCGAGAGGACCTTGATCAGCTCCTCCCGGACTTCCTGCGCCAGTTGCGGCAGGTCCTTCTCCGGAATGGCCTTGATATCGGCGGGCCCTCGAATCGAATCGAGAAAGCGCACCGCCTTTTCAGAAGAGGCTGACGTCATCGTTCTCCTTCTTCTCAATCGCAGCGCTTGCGGGTGGCGCGCTTGGCTCCTGGCCGGTTTCGAAATTCTTTACCGCAACCTTTCCGGCGTGATCGCGCGTAATGATCTCGATCTTTTGCTCCGCGCGCGCGAGCCGTTCCTGACAAACCTTCAACAGGTTCATTCCTTCCTCATAGCGGACAAGCAACTCCTCCAGCGGCATCTTTCCTGACTCCATTTCTTCCACAATCGCCTCCAGCCGCTCCATTGCTTTTTCGAAACTAAGCTCTGCGTTCTGAGGTTTGGCGGCCATCGGCGGCAGCCAATTAAGCATACCGCTGTAAAAGCGCGACTTCCGGCAGAAGCAGCAATAGCTTGCGCAAGGTCGCGCCTTTTCGTTTCGTCGCCTCGTGCCACGCTCGCTCAGGGCAATCGCTAATCTCGACGCCCATCACCGTCTCGTCTGCGCGCTTGCCGCTGCCGCTCTCGCGGGCTTGTCTTTGCGAGGGCATCCGCTCTGGACCTGCTCCCTCGCCACTTACGACGTTTTTGCTTCGGTCAGTCTTGCGCTTCTCTTAATCACAATCGCGCTGACTTCCCGGGGCCAGATTCGCCTTGTGGCGCAGAAACAGGATGCCGGCCGCACCATCATCTTTGTCTTCGTCATCAGCGCCACCTGCGCGGCACTCCTCGCTGTCGGCTTTCTCATTCGCGGGGTGAGAACGAACGCACGCGATCATTTCACGCTCCATCTGCTCCTGGCCGTTCTCACGGTGGTGCTCTCATGGCTTCTCATGCACATCGTTTTCGCCTTGCGTTACGCGCACAAGTTCTACGGCGATGACGAGACGAAGAAGGCAAGACACGGCCTCGTATTTCCGGAGGAGCCGCACCCTGATTATCGAGATTTCGCCTACTTCTCGTTTGTCATCGGGATGACCTGCCAGGTCTCCGATGTGCAGGTGACTTCACGCGAGATGCGCCGGCTCGTCCTCCTGCACAGCGTCCTCTCTTTTGCCTTCAACACCGTCATCCTCGCGCTCACCATCAACATCGTCTCCGGTCTGCTCTAGCGTGCTGGCACACGCGATGCTCAGCCAGAACGCGTGGCTGCGAAACAGCGCAGGAAGATTCTTCTCATCGATCACGAGCCGCGTCTCACCGGCACCGTCCGGCGCGCTTTGGAAAACGCGGACCGCTATTCGATTCATGAGGAACACGACACTGCCTTCGCTCTTCAGGTCGCGCGCTGGTTTCATCCCGATCTCATCGTCGTGGATCACGCCGCATCGCAGGATGGGGAAGCGCTCGCGCAGCAACTCCAGCATGATGGCGAGCTTCGCGACACCCCGCTGCTCTGCCTGAGCAACTTTGTTTCCGAGGGCGATCTCCTCTTTGCCGGCACCGTCTCCGGCTACGCCTTCCTCGCCGCGCCGGTCGCCATCGACCACGTTTTGCGCGGGATCGAGCAGGTTATCTTCGGCAAATAGCCTCTCGCGATAATCCGGGGCGAAATCTCCTTTGTCGCGTGCACGCGGACTCGCCCGCGAAGTCGAATCTATGGCAGGAGGACAAATCTATGTTGCGTTGGGCTGTCATCTTTCTCATCGTCGCGCTGGTGGCGGCGGTGTTTGGATTTACCGGCATCGCCAGTGCCGCGGCAGGCATTGCCAAGTTTCTATTCTTCCTGTTTCTGATCGTCTGCGTGGTGCTCTTTATCGCTGGTTTTGCCATGGCGAAGAAGCTGTAGCTTTTTACCTGCTGGCGCGGCTGAGAAATGGGCGCAACTTGCGCTGTGGGAACGATGTTGCGCTGTCTGCTTTTTGCCCTGCTTGCGGGCTCGCTCCAGGCCGAGACGCGCACCTTTAGCATCGATCCCGCGCGCACGCTCGTGCAGTTCGAGATCAAACATTTCTTCGGCAAAGTTGTCGGCCAATTTCACGATGTGCGCGGCACGCTTGAGATCGATGTCGATCATCCGGAGAATTCAACCGTTACGGCAAAGTGTCCTTCGCGCACGGTTGACACCGCCAACGGGACGCGAGACGCGCATCTTCGCAGCGAGCTCTTTGAGACGGACAAGTTCCCCGAGGTCATCTTCCGCAGCGGTAAAGTCGTTCGCACAGCCGACGACCAGGCCGATGTCACGGGCGACCTGACACTTCATGGAGTCACGCACCCCATAGTGCTGCACGTCACCTTACTGGAACGAAAGACGCAGTCCGACGGGCGCGAGCTCAGTCGCTGGCGCGCCACCGGCGGCACCTTCAGCCGGCGCGCTTTTGGGCTGATGTGGTCGCGTGGCGTGGAAGCCGTCTCAGGCATCGGCGATCAAATTACGCTGAAAATCGAATGCGAAGCGCGAGAGGTGAAAACGGGTAAAACGTGACCGGGTGGGGCGCGGTCGCACTCCACCATTCACCTTCGCAAACTCCGTCTCCGCGCCGCCTATCACGGATAGGCAGGCCAACTGCCGCGCAATACCAGTGCGCTTTCCGCGAGCGAAGTGATGCGTCGATTTCACTTTTACCAACCAGCATCTATCCAGCTAACTTGAACTCAATGGCGCCACCAAACCGCAAAACGCCGCCCCAACGCCGGCGGCGAAAACCAGCGCCCCGGGTGAAAGTCGTTCCCTATGTGGTGCCGAGCACCCGTCGCGCGCCCGAGCCCGCCATGCCGCTGACCGTCCCGACGCGCTGGGTCAAAAACATCATCGCGCTCTTCCTTCTTCCGTGGTGCGCGATCCTGGCCCAGACCTTCTTCACCGCCTTCGCCCGCGCCACGTTAAGCCAGCGACTCTGGGCCGGCGCCGAGTTCTGGTTCTTCTCTCTCGGCGCGGTCCTTTGGCTCATCGCTTTCTTCGGGCTGCCGCGCCCGGTCGTCCTCTACGTCTTCGGCCACGAGCTCACGCATGCTCTCTGGGTTTGGTTAATGGGGGGGCGCGTAAGCAGGTTCCGCGTGGGCGGGGAAGGCGGGCACATCGTGACCAACCGCACCAATTTCTGGGTCGCCCTCGCGCCCTACTTCTTTCCGCTTTACAGCGTGCTCGCGATCGGGCTCTACGGCTTGGCGAGTTTTTTTGTGAACCTCGCGCCCTATGGGCAGCTGCTCTTCGCCACCATCGGCGCCACCTGGGCATTCCACTTCACCTTCACTTGCTGGATGATCCCGAAGAATCAAACCGACCTGAGCGATCACGGCACATTTTTTTCTCTCGTCTTCATTTTTCTTATGAATCTCGCCCTGCTCAGCCTCCTGCTCATTATTGCCTCGCCGCAAATCTCCTTTGTTAGCTTCGGCGCTGATCTCGTGACGAATTTGCGCAGCTTCTCCGAATGGGCCGGCGGCTTGATGAATGCGTTCGCGCGGGGACATAAGCCAGTCACGCTGCCGGAGCAGTAATCTGCGTCTGGCTGGTAGGCTGGGCACTCCTCCGGATTTCGCGTTCGCGCAAACGTCTATTGCGAATTTTGGCGATTCCTCAGGGCGCAGCAGGCCCAGCTCAGGCGAGTGCCGGCTTCACCGACACGTGATCACCGCAAACGGCAGGTGCGCCATCGCATCCGAAAGTCTGAGATGCGCATTTTGCGGCTGAAGATCGCCCGCGCAGAAAACATCGCGCAGCGATTTTCCGCTCATCCATTCAGGCAACGTTGTCGCCGTGTCCGCCCATCGCTCGCCAATCGGCGGAAAGCCGAGCCGCGATGAAACGCGCGGCGTCATGACGAGCAGCGCCGCATCATTCCACTGCCGCACGAATCCTACTGCGCATTCCGCGAAGCCGCCGGTGAATTGAAGAGCGTGATAATTTCCCTCGCGAAACAGCTCCGGATTCTCGCGCCGGAAATGCAGCAGCCGCTGAATGGTGCGCAACTTGATGCGTCCGTCCGGCCAGGATCGCATCAACTCGGCCGCCGGCGTGTTCCCCATCAGAGTCAGCATCTCACGCCGGCGGGCGTAATTGACAGGCCGGCGGTTGTCGGGATCAACCAGACTGTCGTCCCAGATCTCTGTTCCCTGATAAATATCAGGCACGCCCGGTGAGGTCAGTTTGAGGACGGTCTGGGCAAGGGAATTGATGGCTCCCAGTCTCGCGATTTCCTCCACCACAGGAAGAAAACTGGGCAGGAACTTGTTGCGCTCATCCGGGGCAAGGATCGCGCCGACGAACTCCGCCATTGCATTGTCCCACTCCATATTGGGCTGAATCCAGCTCGTGTTGAGCTTGGCTTCCTTTAGTGCCTTGGCCATGTATTGCTGGATGCGCCCGATGTAAGTTTCGCTCGCCGCCACTGCCGCCGCGCCGCTCTCTTCAATCGGCCAGGTGCCGAGCAGCGTCTGGTAGAGCAGGTATTCCTCGTTCCCATCGGGCGCCGCCGCGTCGTTGATGATCTTTTTAAATTTGCGATTGAGCTGGCGCCATTTGCTGAGTGAACGGGCCCACAGCTCCGGCACTTCCGAAAGCGCGAGAATGCGAGCGCGCACATCCTCGCCGCGTTTGGTGTCGTGGGTAGAGGTGGCGAGCATGGCGCAAGGCCAATGGCGCTGCCGCTCCAGATTGCGCCGGTGGAAATCTTCCACGCCAAGGCCGAAGTACTGCGGCTCCCCGCCCACTTCGTTCAGCGCGACCAGGCGGTTGTAGATATAGAACACCGTGTCCTCCACTCCCTTCGCCATGATCGGCCCGGTAAACTGCTGGAATTTGAGCGCGAAATGCTCATGCGCGGCCCGCTCTTCCGGCGTCAGAATCTCCGCCAAACGCAAGAGCAGCAGATCGCGGAGAAAGTTAAAAACCGATGCTTCGATGGCCGGATTGCGCCGCTTTGCTGCCGCCACTGCTCGCTCGATCACGACCCGATCTTCCTCGCTCACCGGCTGGCCCGGCACGATATAGGTGCGGTAAACCGGGAAGCAGGCGATTGTTTCCTCCACCGCGCGCATGAGCGCTTCGAGCGTGAAGTCGCGAAACCACCGGTTCTGCTCGGAGAGGCGGTCTACCATGTTGCCGAGCACATTGACCTCATTAGCCAGAGCGAGGCGCATGACGAGGCGCTTCTTGGCGTAGACGAGATGGCCATAATGCATCGAGTGGCCGATGAATCTTTTGAAGGTCTTCGTCATGGTATCCTCGGCCGCGCCATGGACGAGCAGACCGGCAACATCATTGGCGAAGTCGTACCCGGTTGTCCCATGCACCGGCCAGTCGCGTCGCAGCTTTTCGTCTCGCATCAGAATTTTCTCCGCCACGAGGTAAATGGCCCGGCTATCATCGGGAACAGGCTGCTTCAGAACTTCCGCGCAGCTGCGCTGCAACTTCTGAAAATACTCCAGCGGCTGATACAGTCCGTCGGGATGATCGATCCGTATTCCCGTGACTGCGCCCGACGCCACCAGTTCGAGCAAGAGCTGGTGCGTCGCCTCGAACACCTCGGGCACCTCCATGCGAATCGCGGCCAGGTCATTTACGTCGAAGAAGCGGCGGTAATTGATTTCCTCCGCTGCCACCCGCCAGAAAGCCAGCCGGTACGACTGCGCGTTCAGCAACTCGTCGAGCCGATCGAAGCTGCGCGGGTCACCCGGCTTGCCGTTGATCCGCTCAACCGCTTTCTCAATCGCCTCCAGCACCTGCGGCGCTTCCGCGCAACGCCGATCCAGGCGGCGCTTGATGATTTCCTTCTCGCGCGCCCGTTCCCGAATCTTCTCCGGATCGGTCTCGGTGCGACGCGGCAGATACTCCAAAGCAGTGCGGATGCTTTGCAGCTCGGCGTAAAACTCCTCCTCGGCGTGCGGCGCCAGGATCTCCAGGGCCAGATCAAGAATGAAGCGATAGGTGCCCGGCGCGATAGGGAACACGTGCTCGTAGTAATGAAGCGTGAATGCGCCCGCTTCGTAGCGCACCTTCAGCTCGCCGTGCTCGAGCACGCGTCCGTATTGATCACCCAGAATCGGCAGGAGCACTTTGTCGTGCAGATCGGGCTTGAGCGGTCGCCACTCGATATCGAAGAATTTCGCGTACTCTGAGCTGGGGCCGTTCTCCAGCACATCCTGCCACCAAAGGTTCGCCGGATCGCCGATGCCCATGTGGTTCGGCACGAAATCGACGATTTGCCCCATGCCATGCGCGTGCAGCGCCGCCACCCACGCGTCGTATTTCTCGCGCGAACCGATGGCGGCATTGAGCTTGTTATGATCGGTAATGTCATAACCATGCAGACTTTCCGCGCCGGCCTGGAAATAGGGTGAAGCATAGGCATCGCTGATCCCAAGCTCGGACAAATACGGCACGACCTCGCGGGCGTGGCGGAAGGTGAAGCTCTTGTTGAATTGCAACCGGTACGTCGCGGTCGGGATGCGCGGGTGCTCCTGTCTCACAAGGACGTTGCCTTCACGCTGCTGTCTGACATACTGTATGACATGAAGATTTCCACTCGATCTCTCGTGCGCGCCTTTCCGAAAGTAAAGGCAGCCGCGCGTAAAGGCCAGCAGGTTGAAATTTACGACGGCCGCACGGGTGAGGCCTTTTTGTTCTCTGCGAAACCGAAGAAAACTTTCGGTGAATTGGCAGAAATGGCCAAGGCGGTGTATTCCGGCCCGCGCGATCTTTCCACGCGCGAAGGGTTCGATGCCTGATTACATCGCCGACACCGGCCCGCTGGTTGGCTGGATTAACCGCCGCGATCAATGGCACGATTGGAGCGTGGCCACACTCGCGCGTCTTCCGCCGCCGCTGCTCACGTGTGAATCGGTCATCGCAGAAGCCGCCTGGCATCTTGGCCGTTCACGTGAAGCGGTCGACCGGCTTTATGGACTGGTTGAAGCCGGCGCGCTCCGCGTGATCGCGTTGTTGCCGGACCACATCGAGCATCTGCGCGCCCTCTCCGCGAAATATGCGCGGATGGATTTCTGTGACGCCGCAGTGGTACGGCTCTCGGAAATCTTTCCCCGTGCAACCGTCCTCACCACCGATGTAGAAGACTTCAGCCTCTACCGTCGTTTCCACAACAAGCCTCTTCCGCTACGTCACCCACCGGTTCGGGGTTGCCGATAACTGCCGTTCCCCAGCCGGTGATCCGCGGTGCGAATGCGCACTCTGACTCGTAGCGCATCACTGGCGCATCCGAAATAACATCACATTCGCTCGGGCGCCTTGATGCCGAGCAGATCGAGGCCGTGGTGTAGAACGCGTGCGGTAAGGTGACAAAGCGCCAGACGCGAGCTGTGGGCCGGCTCCGGCGCTCGCAACACCGGACACGCTTCGTAAAACGAGTGGAAGATGTTAGCCAACTCGAAAAGATAGTTGGCCATGATATTGGGCCGAAAATCGTGCAGCACCTGCGGCACCACTTCGGCAAACTGGCAGAGCTTTTTCCCCAGCTGAAGTTCGGCAGGATCTTCCAGCGCTACTTGTTCCGGCAACGAGAACGATTCGTCCACTTTGCGAAAAATCGAACGGATCCGCACGTAGGCATTTTGCAGATACGGCGCGGTGTTGCCGTGCAGCGAGAGCATTTTGTCCCAGGAAAATACATAATCGGTCATCCGATATTGCGAGAGATCAGCATACTTGATCGCGCCGATCCCGATGATCCTGGCGATCTCGCCGCGCTCCGTCTCGTCCAGCTCCGGATTTTTCTCGGCAATGATTTTCGCCGCTCGGCTGATCGCTTCCTCCAGCAGATCGCGCAGCGGCACGTTTTCTCCCGAGCGCGTTTTCATGAGCTTACGGTCTTCGCCCAGGATGCTGCCGAAGGTAATGTGGCGGAAATCGGCCTGGCAACCTTCGCGCCGCGCGATGGCGAAAATTTGTTTGAAATGGAGCATTTGCGGCGCGCCGACGACGTACCAGAGAGTGTCGCGCTGGAGATCGCTCACCCGGTAATCGACCGTTGCAATATCGCTCGTGGCGTAATTAAATCCGCCGTCGCGTTTGCGGATGATGCAGGGACGGTCCGCCAGCTCGGGAATATCGCGGAAGAAAACGCAGACCGCGCCTTCGCTCAGTTCGGCGATGCCGCTCGCGAGCAAACGCTCGACCACGCCCGGCAGGCGGTCATTGTAAAAGCTTTCGCCGCGCATGATGTCGTAGCGAATGTCGAGCAGCTCGTAGGCGCGGTTGAATTCCTCCATCGAGAGGTCGACGCACTGCTTCCAAATCGCGAAATTTTCGGGATCGCCCGATTGCAACTTGACCAGCTCGGCGCGGGCCGCATCCCGCACGGTCGCATCGCTCGCCGCGCGCTCGTTTGTCTCTTTATAAATGCGCACCAGCTCGGCGATGGAATCACGCTCGAGAGCGGCGCGATCGAGCAGATTTTTCCAGCCGTAAATGACCATGCCGAACTGCGTGCCCCAATCCCCGAGATGATTATCGCGGATAACATCGTGGCCGAGGAACTGCGCGATGCGCGCGAGCGCGTCTCCGAGAAATGTGCTGCGAATGTGGCCGACGTGCATCGGCTTGGCCACATTCGGCGAGCCGAAATCGATGACGATGCGTTTCACAGGCAATTGCTCTTCCACGCCCAGCCGTTCATCTGCGAGCAGACCGCTCACCTGTTTCTCGATCGCCTCCCGTGTGACCGTGAAATTGATGAACCCAGCGCCTGCCACCGACGGCGGCTCCGCTAAATCACCCGGATTAAAATGCTCGATAATCGTCGCCGCGATTTTGCCCGGCTTCTCGCGCCGTTGTTTCGCCAGGATGAGGGCGACGTTGCTTTGGTAATCCCCGAACCGCGCATCGCTCGCCGGCGAAACCTCCGCGTTGATCTCAAAATGCGCTGCTTCAATCGCGCAGGAAAGCCTCCGTCTGAGCTGCGATTGGAATGTTTCCATGGATGCGCGCCCTCAGCTTCGCGCTGGGATCTCGGCGGTCATAGACCGCCGCTACAGCGCTGTAGCGGCGCTCTGTCAGCGCCGACTAAGTCTGCGCGCGCGAGCGGAAAATCTGGAGGATCGCCTCGGCCGAAGTCGCATTCGCCAGCTCGTCGCGCACGCTCCGGTCGTTCAGAAATTTTGCAATGGATGCCAGCGTGCGAAGATGCGTCTGGAACTGGTTCTTCGGCACGATGAAGAGCACGACGAATTTGACCGGCGCGTTATCAAGCGCGTCGAACTCGATCCCTTTGCTGGAGCGGCCGAATGCCGCCACGACTTTTTCAAGCCGGTCGGAGGAACAATGCGGTATGGCGATTCCAAAGCCGATGCCGGTGCTCATCGTCTCCTCGCGCTGCCTCAGGGCGGCCAGAATCCCCTCGCGATCTTCTGGTTTGATTTGCCCGCGCGCCACCAGTAAATCCATCAGCTCGACGATGGCGTCCCAGCGCTCGGTCGCCTTCATCTCGGGAATGATTAGGTCTGGGGAAAGAATCTCAGCCAGCGCCATGCGGGACTCCAGTGGGCGGGAAGCTTAGCGGGGGCCATTACGATGACAAGAATGATTTGGTCCGCCGCCGGCTCGTCTGCAACGGTAAAGGAGAACATGGATTAACCGCAGAGAACGCAGAGGATGTTATTCTTCCTCGGCGTTCTCTGCGTTCTCTGCGGTTAACATCTCTGGTCGGCAGGACGAGATCCGATAATCCAACCGGCGCGAGAGCAGCCAGCGCACGCCGAACATATCGATAGTGGCGCGAAGGGCGCGATTGCCCAGACCGTACTTGCTTTGACCGAACCGGCGCGGGCGATGATTGACAGGAATTTCGACCAGCTTGTAGCCGGCGCCCCGAATGAGCGCGGGAATGAAACGGTGCATTCCTTTAAAAGGAACGAGGGCGGTAATGCATTCGCGACGCATCGCTTTCAAGGTGCAACCGGTGTCGCGCACGTAATCGCGCGTAAAGCGGCGCCGCACCGAATTGGCAACCCAGCTCGTCATGCGCTTGACCAGCGCGTCTTTGCGTTTCGCGCGGTAGCCGCAGACAAGGTCGGCGCCGCGATCGAGCTCAGCAATGAGGCGCGGGATGTCAGCCGGATCATTTTGCAGGTCGCCATCGATCAACGCCGCAATCTCTCCGCGGGCCGCCTGCAAGCCGGCATAGAGCGCGGCGCTTTGCCCGGCATTTTTCTCGAAGCGCAAAACGCGCACGCGCGGCCCGGCCTGGATGCGCGCGGCCGTTTCATCGCGCGAGCCGTCATCGACAAAAATGATTTCGTAATCGAATGAACTGAGCGCCTCGTTCAGTTCGCGCTGCAGAATGGCCACATTTTCCTCCTCGTTGTAAACCGGAACGATGACCGAAAGGCGTCGGCCTCCCTCGCTGCGAGCGGGAGCCAGGTTTTCGTTCGTGATGACGGTGTTCATAGCGGGAGCGTGTGGTAATCGCGGCAGAGAAAAACATCCCACGCTCGCATAACGCGCCCGAAGCGGTGCACTTCAATGCTGGCGACGCGATCGGCCGAGGCGAAAGCGGCGCGAATGTTGTGCGGCGCATTTTTGCGGCCGGCCTCCTGCACGTAAAGTGCGCTGCGGCCGGTGAAGAGGTTCACGCCGTTCTCTTCGGTGTAAGTCTGCTGCTCAGGATTGGGCGCGGCCGCCGCATCACGCGCGACGAACTCATCGTAACGCGGCCAGAAGGAGAACTGATTTTCAATCGCCTGCGACTCCATCAAGTAACAGGGCGGATGCTCCGGTCCCTCCACGCGTTTGTCGCGCAGGTAAAATGAAATCTCAGAAGCGCGGTCTCGGGCATCCGCGATAAGAAACAGTTTCTCGCCAGCGTGGCTTTCGAGCTCGTTGCGCAGCGATTCAAGCGCGACCGTGGCGCTCTTCCAGCCGCGCATGCCATCGGCCGGATCGCGCCGGCTGATGGGAATGCCAGCGCTGCGCAAAATGTCGGAGTCGAGCGCGAGTGCGCTCATTAGCAGCCCGATTGCCAGAGCCGCGCCTGCGAGGCCGCGCCACATTCGGGAGTTCTCCAGCCGCTCCTGCCAAAAAGCGATCGCGAGCAGACCAAACCCCGGGAAGGCGAGTGCATCCCAGTTCGGGGCCGCGGCTTTGTTGAGCGAGAGCAGCGCGTAAAAGGCGAACACCGGCAGGCCAAACCACATCAGGAACAACCGGCGCGGCTGCTGCCATGAACGCTTCCACAAGGCGATCACCGCCACCGCGATTCCAAGAAAAATGAGCGGCGAATAAGCGAGAAGATGCTGCGCGAGGAAAGCGAGCAGTTCCACCGGATGAATTCCGACGCCGCTTTCAATGCCGCCGCGCGATTTCAGGTGCGCGAGTGTGACCCAGGCGTGTTGCTGGTTCCAGAGAATCGGGGGAACGCAGCATGCAACGACGAGGAGCAACATCAGATAAAAGCCCGGCCGTCGAAATTCGACACGTAACCTGGGGATCAGGGCCAGCACGGCGATGATGGAGACGAGCTCGAGCGCGTTGGTGTATTTGCAGAGAAAACCGAGGCCGAGAAACGCGCCCGTCGCGAGCCAGTGCCAGGAAAAGCGGGGGCTTGTTTCGACTACCCGCCAAAAGCAAAACATCGCCGCCATCCAGAAAAAGAATGAGAGGGGATCGATCGTCATGACAAAGTTGCCGATGTTGAAAAGAGGCGTGGCGTTGAGGGCGATGACCGCCCAGAGCCCGGCGCGCGCATTGAAAAATTTTCTGCCGAGATAAAAGAGGAGCAGGCTGCTGCCGGCGCCGAGCAGGGGGCTGAAGAAGCGAACGCCGAATTCGGTCGCGCCGAAGACGAGCGTGCTCGCGCGCATGGCGAAAGCGACTCCAGGCCCTTTGCTGAAGTAAGCCGGCGCCAGCCGTTCCGACCACATCCAGTAATGCGCTTCGTCGAATTGCAGATCGGTCGTGCCGAGCAGCGCGAGCCGCACCGCCGTCAGCGCGATGACGAAAATCCAGACAGCGGGTTCGATCTTCACGCCACCGGAAGGAGATGCGGATGACGCTCGGCGACACCGGGCCAGCGGCGCGAGACGAACTTTTGCCAGACGAACTCACACAGGGCCAGCACGAGCAGCGTCTCGCCCGCGGCCAGGAAAAATGTTGCCAGCACATCGCTAGGCCAGTGCGCGCCGAGATAAACGCGGGACCAGGCCACCGCAATGGTGACGAGCCAGTACAGTTTCCCCCAACGCCGGTAAAAGAGCGTACAGCAAATGGCGATGACCGTGTTGTTATTCGTATGTCCGGAGGGAAACGAGGCGCCGGAGCGGGCCCGTTCCTCATCGTTGGAAATGCGCACACGCGGTTGCTTAAAGACCGTGAGCAGCATTGGGCGCGTTTTTTCCAGCTCGATCATTCGCACCGCTTCGACCTGTTTGGGCCGCGGCCGGCCCACCATATTTTTGAGCGGATCGACCACCGAATTTGTGAGCCCGAGGGCGAGTGCGGTGCAAAAGACGAAGGCGCGGCTGCGAAAACGGCCGAAGATGAGGAGCGCGATGGCGATGGCGACAAAGAACGGAATCCAGATATCGGCCCGACTGATGACCGGCATGAACAAGTCGAGCGCGGGGTTCGTCCATTGCCCGTTAATGACATGAAGAATGTTTTCGTCCATGGGCCGGCCTGGCAGCGCGAGAATAGAAGCGCGTGGCGCGTGAAACAAGCGGCTCTCTTTTTTGCCTTATTGATGACAACGAAAGAAATGGCCGCGGAAAATGTTCCCGACGCGCAGGATGTCCTGGCCGGTGTGCGGCTGCGCCAGTCGCAACAGCAAATTGATTTGCAGGGCCAACTGCGCCAGGACGCGCTCGTCGTGCCGTTTCATCTCGTGCAAAACGGTCCGCTCGTTCGTTACATCTTCACCAATCCGGACGAGACGCTGCAACTGCGGCTTGGGGCTAACGATTCGCTGCTGGATGAAATCAGCCGCAGTGGGCGCACGAAAATCTCCGGCGCCCGCCTGGACGAGAGGGTCCGCGGCACCGCCATTACTTACGAAGACCTCGCGCTCAAATTCCTCTACTGGCGTGAGGCGAAGATTGTTGGCTCAGAATCGATCCGGACGCGCGAGTGTTGGAAAATGGAATTGCGCCCGGGAGCTAACGACTCGCAGTACGGTGGCGTCTTGTTGTGGATCGACAAGGAGAGCGGAGCCTTGATGCGAATGGCGGCATTCAATCGGGCAGATAAATTGGTGAAACGCTTCGAAGTTGTTTCGGCACAAAAAATCGAAAGCCGCTGGTATCTGAAACAGATGCGGGTGGAAGCGGTCGAGCCGCAAAGCGGTCGCGTCGCGTCGCGGACTTACCTGGAGATCAAGAGCTAATTAGCACAGCTGTAGCGGCGGTCTGTGACCGCCGGCTCTTCACCCAGTGGCAAACGCTTTCTATCGACCACCACGGCGGTCACAGACCGCCGCTACAACGCCCGCCCTCTCTTGAATCTTGCGGCGGATGACAATCTAAGTTTCCTCGACTTTTTCTTCATCTGCCGCTCGCACAATTTGCGCGAAGCTGCGCGCCTCAAGGCTGGCCCCGCCCACCAGCGCGCCATCGATGTCAGGCTGCGCCATGAGCGCGCGCGCGTTTTCCGGTTTTACGCTGCCACCATATTGAATGCGAATGCGCTCGGCCGTGGCGCTATCGGATAACGCCCCCAGCATCTCCCGGACAAAAGCGTGCGCCCCCTGCGCCTCCTCCGGCGTGGCGTTGCGCCCGGTGCCAATGGCCCACACCGGTTCATAGGCGATCACTGTTTCCTGCAAATCCTTCGCCGCCACTCCGGCGAGGCTGCCGCGCAGTTGCCGCTCGAGGATTTCCTCCACCCGGCCGGCATCGCGTTCTTCGAGCGTTTCACCGATGCAGACGATGGGCCGCAAAGTGGCTTCGTGCGCACAACGAACCTTCCGGTTCACCATCTCATCGGTTTCATGGAAAACCTGACGCCGCTCACTATGGCCGAGCACGACGTAGCGCACAAAAAGATCGCGCAACATCGCCGCCGAAATCTCGCCTGTGAACGCGCCGTTGCGTTCCCAAAACATATTTTGCGCGCCCACTTTGATGTTGTGATCCGAGCCAAGCGCCTCCGCCACTCTCGCGATGGCGGTGAATGGCGGGACAATCACCACCTCAACCGCCAGCATGTCGCCAATCTCGAGCAGCAGGTCTTCGACGAACTCCGCCGCCTCCGCCTGGAGCATGTTCATCTTCCAGTTTGCCGCAACGATTTTCTTTCTCATAAGCGTGTCATTCTGAGCGATGCGAGCAATCTCTCACAGGTCATCTTGCGATCGAGGTTCGAGAGATCCTTCGCTGCGCTCAGGATGACAGATGCATGCGACCACAATTTTTTTTCGCATGCGGCATTTAACCGCAGAGGTCGCAGAGTTCGCAGAGAAAAATCATCATGAGAAAACCTCTGCGATCTCTGCGGGTTATTTATCGGTTAACGCTGCGACGCCCGGCAGTTCTTTGCCTTCCAGCAGCTCGAGCGACGCGCCGCCGCCGGTGGAGATGAATGTCATCTTCTCGGCGACACCGGCTTGCTTCACTGCGGTCACGGAATCTCCACCGCCGATGATCGTGGTCGCATTGGATTTCGCCAAGGCGCGCGCAATGGCAAAGGTGCCGTTGGCAAAATCAGGAATTTCAAAGACGCCCAGCGGCCCGTTCCATAAAATCGTCTTCGCCATCGCGATCTCGCCTTCAAAGAGCGCGATCGTCTCCGGCCCGGCATCCAGATTTTGCCAGCCATCCGGAATTCCGTGTTCGGGCGTGAGCCGGCCGCTTTCGCGGGCTTCCGCCCCGGCCCGAACTTCGCGCGCGATGATGGCGTCGACCGGCAGCACCAATTTCACGTCACGTTTCTTCCCTAACTCCAGCAGCTCGTTCGCGAGGTCAACCTTGTCAGCTTCAACGCGGCTGGCGCCGATCGGAATTCCTTGCGCTTTGAGAAAAGTGTTCGCCATCGCGCCGCCGATCGAAATCGTGTCCGCCTTTTCCATCAATGCTTTGAGCACGCCGATCTTGTCCGATACTTTTGCGCCACCCATGATAACGAGGAACGGTTTGGCCGGATGATCCAGCTCCTCATGCAAATAGCGGAGCTCTTTTTCCATGAGCAAACCCATGGCGGCCTGCCGAACGTATCGAGTGATGGCGGCGGTGCTGGCGTGCGCGCGATGAGCCGCGCCGAAGGCATCGTTCGCGTAAAGGTCTCCGAGTTGAGCTAAGGATTTCGCGAACTCCGGATCGTTAGCTTCTTCCTCCGGCTGAAAGCGCAGATTCTCCAGCAGAGTGACATCGCCCTGGCACATGTCGCCGATGATCTTCTCAGGAATCTTGCCTGTCGTTTCATGTGCGAAAGCAACAGGGTGACCAATCAGCGTGTGCAAATAATCGCCAACTGGCCGGAGCGAATATTTCTCGTTAGGTTTGCCCTTCGGCCGGCCAAGGTGTGACATGAGAATCACTTTCGCTCCCTGCTCGCGGAGCCAGTTAATCGTAGCTAACGATTCGCGAATGCGCGTGTCATCGGTGATGACCATCTTGTCGTCGCGCTCCTCCAGCGGCACGTTGAAATCGACCCGCACCAGCACGCGGTTTCCGCGCACGTCGAGATCGCGAAGAGTGAGCTTGGCCATTTTACTCGTGCTCCTGCTCGTGCAAGAGCGCGGCGCCATAGATTGCGCTTTCTTCCTGCAGCATGTCAGCGCGCGGAGAGAATCGTCGGAGGAGTCCGACCAGCATTCGAACAATCCCCGCCAGTTGTCTCTTCGGCCCCAGAATCTGATCAGAAGTGGCCAGCTTTCTCGCGACTAAAACATCGAGACAAGCAGCGCATTCAACCGCCGAACCTCTTGCCATTTCAAAAAAGCGGCTGCGATCAGCCAGTGAAAACTTGGCATTTCCTTCGGCGATATTCAGCGGGATGCTGGTCGAAGCGCGGTCGAGCTGATCTCGCGCGGCAAGTCGCGGTAGGTGTTCGATCAGTTCGCCGGCCCAGGCGCAGAATGTGATCGAGCCATGATATACTTCCAGCTTTTCGTGATCGAAGAGTGGCGCGAGAGCAGGACCGGCGGGATTAGGAGTAGGATTAAGATTAGGAGTAGGAGGTATCGCGCTCCCCTGTTTGCTCTTACTCATAATCCTACTCCTAATCTTTGGTTTTAGCTCGCCAGCATCGCCAGCATCTCCACGCAACGATTGCTATACCCCCACTCGTTATCGTACCAGCCGACTACCTTCACAAACTTGTCCCCCAGCGCCAGCGTGAGCTTCGAGTCGAAAATGCACGAGTGCGGGTTGCCGACAATGTCCGCTTGAACAAGAGGTTCGTCGGAATATTCCAGCACGCCCTTATAGCTCGGATCGCTCGCGGCTGCCTTGAATGCGGCGTTCACTTCGTCGGTGCTCGCCTTGTTCTTGATCAACGCCACGAAATCAGTCACCGACCCGTCCGGCGTAGGCACGCGGAAGCTGCCGCCGTTAAGTTTGCCGTTGAGCTCGGGAATAACTTCACCGATGGCCTTGGCCGCGCCGGTGCTCGATGGCACAATGTTAATCGCCGCCGCGCGGGCCCGGCGCAGGTCCTCATGCGGAAGATCGAGGATGCGCTGGTCGTTGGTATAAGAGTGAATCGTGCTCATGAACCCCCATTCGATCCCGAACTTGTCATTGAGCACTTTCACCATCGGCGCGAGGCAATTGGTGGTGCAGCTCGCGTTTGAAACGATGTTGTCCTTTGCCGGATCGTAGATGTCGTCGTTGATGCCGATGCAAAGGGTCACGTCCGGCTTTTTCGCGGGCGCGCTGATGAGCACCTTGCGCGCGCCGGCTTTGGTGATGTGCACTTCGGCCTTGTCCCGCGCGGTGAAAAAACCGGTCGATTCCAGCACCACTTCCACTCCGAGGTTTTTCCATGGAAGATTGGCCGGGTCGCGCTCCTTGAAAATGCGGATGGGATGTCCGCGCACAATGATGTTCTGCTCGTCGTAGGAAATCTCGCCGTCGAATTTCCCATGCACACTGTCCCACTTGAGCAGGTGCGCCAGCGTGTGGGTGTCGGTGAGATCGTTGATCGCTTTCACGCGCGTGACCTGTTCCTGTGACATGGCGCGAAGAACGTTGCGTCCGATGCGCCCGAAGCCGTTGATGCCGTAGTTTGCCATATTTGAATTTTCGATTTTCGATTGCCGATTTGCGAGTGACACGCGAAGTCGGAATCAGTGAAGCGCAGAAGCTAAAATGCGCGGACGGGCGAGGCAATTGTTAACTGTGATGCTGGGCGCAACGGCGCTGCTGGCGGCTCAAACGAGCACGGCGCGCGAAACGTCCCGCGTGAAAACCGTGCTCGTGCTGGGCGACAGTTTGTCGGAAGGTTTCCGGCTCAATCCGAGCGCGGCCTGGCCTTCTCTCCTGACCGAGCGCTTGCGCAAAATCGATCCGCAATTTCGTCTCGTGAATGCCAGCGTCAGCGGCAGCACCAGCGCCGGTGGATTGCGCCGGCTGCCGGTTTATCTCAAACAGCCGATCGACATCCTCATCGTCGAGCTCGGTATTAACGACGCCTTCCGCGGCGCCAGCGTCGAGGAAATTCGGGGCAATCTCCAGGCCATCATCGACAAAGTGCGGACGAAAAATCCCGGCGTCGCCGTGGTCGTCGCCGGTATGCAGTTTCCCATCGCCGGCGCGGATGACGATTACGTTGTCGCTTTCGGTAAAATGTTCGCCGAGCTGGCCGAGAAAAATCACGCCGCGTTCGTGCCCTACCTGCTGGCCGGCGTCGGAGGCGATCCGAATCTTAATCTCGAAGACCGCATTCATCCCAATGCCGCCGGTCACAAGATTTTGGCGGAGAATGTCTGGCGCGTGCTCGAGCCGGTGGCACGTGAGGTGGCGGCGCGTTGAACTCGTGCTCTTAATCCTACTCTTAATCTTACTCCTAATCTCTCAGCGGCGGCTGACAAAGCAGATTAAGATTAGGATTATGAGTAGGAGTAAGAGTAAGAGCTGACCGGGCTGCCCGAGCCGCGTGGCCAGTCAACCGTGCCGCCGCCCTCACTCGTGCTCCTGCTCGTAATCGTGCTCGTGCTCGATCTCACTGTCGCGATTACGGGCACGATCAGGAGCACGAGCACGGGTTGGTTGGCGCGCGAACTGTTTAGCCATGCAACAGATCAACGACCCTCATCACCTCGACCCGTCTGATCCTCACAATCTGCAAGGCGCGGAGGAGCCGGTGCTGGAGAGGATCGCCATCGCCACCGAAGGCGAGAATTGCGATGAATGCGTGCGCAAATTGCGTGATCCGCTCATGCGCATCGATGGCGTAACCGAAGTGCGGGTGGACACCGAATCCGAGCGCGTCATTGTCACCTTCGACGCGCGGAAGACGCACGCGCCAGATTTGCAGGACGCCATTCTTAAGAGCGGTTATAAGCCGGCGGCGTTCGCCGATTGACTCCTGCTCCTGATCGTAATCGTAATCGTGCTCGGGTTGAGCAGATCGATTACGAGCACGAGCACGAGCAGGAGCACGAGTTTAGATCGCGGGCTGCTGCTGCGTGAGACAGTGGAAGGCGCCCAGTCCCCAGATCAGCTCCCGGCAATCGATGGCAACCATGCGCCGGTCCGGGAAAAATTGTGCAATGGTCTCGCGCGCGCGTTCGTCGTTTCGATCGGCGAACGCCGGCACGAGCACGCACGAATTGGCGATGTAAAAGTTTGCGTAGCTCGCCGGCAGGATGAGGTCATCGCGTTCCCGTCTTCGCGGCATCGGCAGCTCGAAAATGTCAATCGCTTCGCCGTTGATCTTCATCTCGCGTAAGCGGCGCAAGTTTTCCTGAAGCGGCTCATAATTCGCATCGCTTGCGTCTTCTTCGATAACAGCCAGCACCGTACGCGCGCTGACGAAGCGGGCCAGATTATCGATATGCCCGTCCGTGTCATCGCCTTCGGTGCCGGCAGCAAGCCAGAGAATGTCGCGGACACCCACGAAATCGCGCAGCCGCTGCTCGATGTCTTCCCGCGTGAGCTGCGGGTTCCGGTTCTTGTTTAGCAGACACGATTCCGTCGTGAGTAACGCACCCGCTCCATTGACCTCGATCGAGCCGCCCTCGAGGACCATGCCCGGATGAAAGACCGGCACATGGAGAACCTCGCCAATCCGGGTAGGCACCACTTCATCCAGATCGAAGGGCGGATACTTGCCGCCCCAGGCATTGTAATCCCAATCGACAATGGCGAGCCTGGGTTGCTCACGTCTCGTCAGGAAAATCGGGCCATGATCGCGGCACCACGGCTCGTTCGTGGCAATGCGGTGAAAGGTGATTCGTTCCATGGCCACACCTTCGAGCACGGCGCGCGCTTCGGCTTCGTGCGCGCCATTGCAAAGGTTGATGCAAACACGCTCGCTCTCGATGAGCGCCGCGACCATGGCGCGGAATGCCGGCATGACGCGATCGAATGAGCCAGGGAAACTGATGCCGTCGCGGCGCGGCCACGAGAGCCAGGTGGCTTCGTGCGGCTCCCATTCCGCCGGCATCCGGTAGCCGAGCTGCGCCGGGGTTTTCCTCATCGTGTCGAATATTTACCGCAGAGAACGCCGAGTGCGCGGAGAATTAGTGATCTTCTGCACTGGAGTGGCGACCCCCCCGGCTTGGGTAGCGCACGCGTCTCGCGTGCTGGCGAAGGCGTCCCCGCCTTCGCGGACTTTCCGGTTGCGCAACGACCTTCCAGCTGCGGGCGCACGGGGGAAGACTATTTCGGCCCGCCGCCGAAACCCGCACGCGTGACGCGTGCGCTACCCGGGCGAGCTTGCGTCCCCCGCTAAACGGCACGTGATTGTATTCCCGCCGAATGCAAACGAGCGCCGCCAAAATCGAACCCGCCGACGACGAGGCGAGCGCCGAACTATCGACGGCAGCGCGCGAAGAAGCCTCTCCCGAGTATTCTAATCCCGCCAATTTCATCAACCGCGAGCTGAGCTGGCTCGAGTTCAACCGCCGGGTGCTGGAGGAGGCGCAGGATGCGACCCAGCCGCTGATCGAGCGGGTCAAGTTCATGAGCATTTTTTCGAATAATCTCGATGAATTTTTCGAGATTCGCGTCGCCGGGATCAAGCAGCAGATAGCGAGCGAGACGAGCGAGATCGGGCCCGACGGCATGACCCCGACCGAGACGTTCAACGCCATCCAGCGTCTCGCCCATGAGCTGGTCGCGACCCAGTACCAATTCTGGAACTCAGAGCTGCTGCCGGCATTGGCGAAAAACGGCATCCGCATTCACGAAGTGGCGCAACTGCCGGCCAAACGCGCGGCCTGGGCCAAGCGCTATTTCGAGGATGAAGTCTTCCCGATGCTCACCCCGCTCGCGGTCGATGCCAGCCATCCTTTTCCGCAGCTATTAAACAAGAGTCACAATCTGCTCGTGCGGGCCCGGGCGCATCGCGGCGGCGAACCGCTCCTGGCCATCGTCCAGGTGCCGCGGGTGGTGCCGCGCCTGATCCTCATGCCGCGCGGGAAAGGCGATGACGAGCCTTGGGATTACATCTATCTCGCCTCGCTCATCAAACATCACATCGCCGAGCTTTTCCCGGGCATGATTCTGGACGGCGTGCACGCCTTTCGCGTCACTCGCAATAGCGACCTCTACGTCGATGAAGAGGAAGCGGAGAACCTGCTCCGCACGATCGAGCAAGAACTGCGGCGCTCCAGTCGCGGCAATGCCGTGCGGCTGGAAGTGGAGGCCGAATGCCCGCGCGATTTTCGCGAGCTGCTTCTCGCCTTCTTCGATTTGCAAGAAGCTGATCTTTACCGTTTGGCCGGCCCGCTTTCCATGACGCACCTGAGCCCGCTGGTGACGAACGACGCGCTGGCCAAACTGCGCGATCGCGCCTTCCAACCCGCGCTCGAGCCGGCTTTATCCCCGCCGGTGGACATGTTCGAGAGCATCCGCAAGCAGGATATTTTGCTCCACCATCCCTATGAGAGCTTCGATCCGGTGGTGGAGTTCGCAGAAGCGGCCGCGACCGATCCGCTCGTGCTCGCCCTCAAGATCACCCTTTATCGCACCAGCGGCGACTCACCCATTGTCGAGGCGTTGGTCGAAGCGGCAAATGCCGGCAAGCAGGTCACGGCGCTCATTGAATTGCGGGCGCGTTTCGATGAAGCGGCCAATATTCGCTGGGCTCGCCGGCTGGAAGAAGCAGGCGCCCACGTCGTTTACGGCGTCGTCGGGCTAAAGACACATTGCAAGATGCTGCTCGTCGTGCGCCGCGACCCCGATCGCCTTCGGCAATACGTGCATCTCGGCACCGGCAATTATCATTCGAAAACGGCGCGCATTTACACCGACTTCAGCCTCTTCACCGCCGAGCCGGAGTTAACCGAAGAAGTCGCCATCGTATTCAATACCCTCACCGGACTCGCCGGTTACCCCGGATTGAAAAAGCTCATGGTGGCCCCCTTCGATCTTTCCACGCGCGTCCTCGAGCTGATCGAACACGAACGCGATAACGCTTTAGCCGGCCAACCGGCGCGCATCATCGCCAAGCTCAACTCGCTCGTCGATCAGGAGACGATCGAAAAGCTCTATCAAGCCTCGGTCGCTGGCGTGCGCATCGATCTCATCGTGCGCGGTATTTGTTGCCTGCGTCCGCGGGTTCCACGCCTCAGCGAAAATATCCGCGTCATCTCCATCGTGGGACGCTTTCTCGAGCACAGCCGCATTTATTATTTTGAAAACGCCGGAAAGCCGCTGGTGCATCTCTCGAGCGCGGATTGGATGCCGCGCAATTTCGAGCGGCGAATCGAGGTGGCTTTTCCCATCGATTCGCCCCCGCTGCGCGACGAGCTCGTGAACGATGTCTTGCCGGCTTATTTGAGCGACCGGGTGAAAGCGCGCGAGCTCCAGGCCGATGGCAGCTATGTGCGTTTACAGCCGGCCAAAGGCGAGCCGCGGCGGCAGGCGCAATTGTATTTCCGCGAGCGCTCCCGCGCCGCGCGCAAAGCAGCGGCGGAATCGCAGCCGAAAGCGGCAACGAAACTAATGCCTATCAAAGCGCCCCAAGCCCGGACCGTTGAGAGGTGAGGTAAGAAAAACGTTGGAATTAACCGCAGAGGACGCAAAGAACGCGGAGGAACAATTCAGGAAATGAATTCGAATTCTCACCACAGAGCTCGCGAGAGAACACAGAGAAAAATTGCCCGCAATGAACTCTGCGCTCTCTGCGGCTAAAAATCTTCCCCTCTCCGTGCCCTCCGTATCCTCTGTGGTGAAATGAACATCTGTTAATGAGCTCTGCGCCCTCTGCGCTCTCTGCGGTGAAAATTCTGTTCCTCTCCGTGCCCTCTGTGTCCTCTGTGGTGAAATGATTTGTTAATGAACTCTGCGCCCTCTGCGATCTCTGCGGTGAAAAGCTGTTCCCCTCTGTGTCCTCTGTGGTGAAATGAAAATCTGTTTCCTCCGTCATGGCGAAGCCGATTGGCCCGAATGGGACAAACCGGATGATGAGCGGCCGCTGACCAAATCCGGTCGCAAAGAAATGAAGCGGGTGGCAAAATTTCTTCGCCGGCTGAAGTTTTGTCCCAAGGCGATTTTCACCAGTCCATTGCCGCGCGCGCGGCAGACGGCCGAGATCGCCGCGAAACGCCTCGATCGCGAGGTGCAGATCGAGCCCGAGCTCGCGCACGGATTTAATCTGGAGCGGCTGCAGCGAATCGTGAACAGAGCAGCCGGCGCCCGATGTATCGCGGTGGTTGGGCACGAACCTGAATTTTCCGCCATGATTAAGGAACTTACCGGCGGCCAGGTGAAACTGGCCAAAGCCGGAATCGCGCTCGTGGAAGTGGACGACGCCTGCACCTCGGGGGAATTGCTGTGGCTTTTCCCGCCGCGGCTCGCCAAAGCAGCGCGGGGATAAAACGGTCCGCCGGAAAAGAGGCGCGCAGAACATTACGAAAAAGTAATACGGTTTCTATTGACCTTTTTTGCTGCCCTGGTAAAAAGGCGCAGTTTTTGGCGGTTCCCCCAGACGGCAATCCAGGGCGACGACGGCGATTGTTGACGAAGCGACGCCAAAAATTCTGGTTAGTAACCAACACAACGTTGATTAACACCCACCTCGTTCATCTTCTAACGAGCCGCAAAGACCAGGGGCCGGTCTTTCCATTACGCATCATCTCTATGAGAAAATCTAACGATTCCCAATCTGCCTTCTTTAATCCACGCGTCTTCGCCGCGTTCCTGCTCTGTTCAGCAGGCGCCTGGCTGGGCATGGTC
>JBKPQR010000022.1:0-6410 GCA_046734175.1 Verrucomicrobiota bacterium
GTGGGGATTAGTGGCACCAGCTACTTCCAGTTGCTGCTTGACGTCAATGAGCCGGGGGGAAACAAATCACTCATCTCGCTCGACCAACTCCAGATCTACACTTCACCTATTGCCAGCCAGACGACGACAAATGTGAGCACCCTTGGCACTCTGCGCTACACTTTCAGCTCCGGAGATGCGGTCCTGCTTGATGCTTCCAGGAACCATGGCAGCGGCTCGGGTGACATGTATGCTTACATTCCGACAAGTGCCTTTGCCGGCACAAGTGCCAACGACTTTGTTTATCTGTATTCGCATTTCGGCAATTCCGATGACAGCGAGTCGGGTTTCGAGGAATGGTCACTGGTTTGCAACACCACGCCTGTTCCGGAAGTGAGCGCGCTATTTCCGATCGTTGGGCTGATCGTGGCTGGATTGGCGACCTGCCATGTGCGCCGCCGTAATGCAGCCCAGATCGCTGCCCGCGAGTAGGCGGAGATACAGCTTCAGCTTTGTGAAAAGCGGCGGCGACAGCAATGTCACCCTGCTTTGTTTAGCTACTGATCAACAACAGTCGAATGCGAGGGCTGATCGCTATGCTCACGAACTCGCAATCGCGAGGAATTATCGCGTATCTTCCACGTAGCTTGCGATTCGGCAGTCGAGCAGTTCGCCCTCACTATTCAGCGCGCGATCATAATGCCAGCTGATGTTACCGTTGGAATAGAAAGTCTTGCAAACCATCGTCCCGATGAAGTCAGGGTTTCCGTTCTCGGACACATCAGCGCTGGGTGCATAAAAGGTCGCCGCCAGAATCCCAGGAGTACCAGAATTCAGAGTGATACTTTGTGTTCTGACAGGGTTTCCATTCGCATCCCGAGGCGGACTAATACCATAGAACTGTAAGTTTCCGGCTATCGGATTTGTTGAGCTCGGGCTTTGATTTACAATATCGCTGTTTTTCGTATTGATATTGTAATCAAAATAGATTTTGACATGGACTTTCGGGTTAACCGTGATCCCTCCCGTGATGTCCCCGCCGTTGACGCGAATTGCAACGTAGGTGTCGACGGGGCTGTAAGTCCCATCTGGATTTCGCACCGAGTTAGGATTGAGCGTCAATTTGCGGCTCAGTGAGGATATTACGTAGTAATTCGGTGAATCGGCTGTTCCAGTTTCCGGTGGACTAAGGCTCTGATCGCTAGACGTGACGCTTGTCGGCAACTGCCCCGGTCCAGTACCGGGCGCGCGATACTGCCATCCCGACGTATCGGGCATGTGATAGTCCTCCAAGGTAAATGGGACATTGTTATCGATGGTGCCGGTGATGTTTGACGAACCTCTGATGTTTGCGCCATTTGTTGCAACATCTCCATAGAGCATTCCGTTGATCGTCGCCGTCGCGCTGCCAATTTGGAGCGACCCGTGGCGGGAGTCAGGATACAGCGGGCTGGAGGGATCGTTGGCGACGAAAGAGTAAGGACCGTTCCGCGAATCGTAGCTGTCAAGCTGGCCGGCTGAACCGAGCCCATAAAACGTACCAATTGTTTTGATCGCTGCATCAAAGAAGGGTGTCACTGGCGTGACGAGTTGCTCAATACGACGCGAGATCACGGGCGTAGCGACTGAGGCGGGATCATTTCTCGTCCCGAGAGGATCGTCCCAACTTCGACCGTAAGTCGCGACAAAATGATCATATCGAAGATCAATTTTGCGCAAAACGCTGTCGCCTTTGCCTCGTGCGGTAACATCCTGCATTCCTGTCGAACCGAGCGCAGCGAAGTGCTTCAGACCGTCGTCAAGCATCGCATCGTCCATGCCGGTTCGCTTAAGCCCCGCAAGAGGAGCTGTTCCCTTGCTTCGGACGCGGTAATAATTGTTCGCGTTTGGATCTGGATTTGCGCCAAGATGAAAATTTCCACCACTGTCGAAGTAGCATGTTTCGACCACAGTTCGCATTTTGAGGTTATTGGCGCCGTAGGTAATTTCCGGACTGACATGGGTCGTGCCGGAGTTCGTCCAGCCCAACCATTGACTCGCCCGAACGGCTGAATCTGTGGACAAGGTTTTCCTCAACTCGGCGAAAGCGAGATCACCACCAGCTTCAGCGGCGCAAAGTGCATCCTTCCACGCCCGCACCTGCGTCGAGGAAACGTTCAATCGCGTCGTAGAGTTATAGAGAACCGTTGCTCCAATAATCGAGAGGATGAGAATGGCACCCAGGGCGCAAATCAAGGCGCTGCCTTCTTCGGTATTTGTCTTCATGTGGATGATCGGCTCGCGATTCTTCTAAAGCGTACGCCGCCGATTTCGGAGGTAGGAAGTCGAATAAACGACCGTGCCGTTTCGGTCGGCCCCAGAGATTGGCTGAAACTTAACCGCCGTTGTTGTGTATTCGGTATTAGCCAGCTCGGTATCGATCGTGTCCGGAATAAGGCTATTCGTGCTCGAAGCAATCGTCGTCACAACACCATCTTCAACGCGCACAATTGAAAAACCACTAATTCTGTACTCGATTGTGCTGATGGTGGATGTGGGGCTAGGTCCATAGCTTACGAGGCCGGTCGTCTTTGAGTACGTCGGCGCACGCGGTGTTCCGATATTGGAACCATTTGCGTCTGAATCTCCGGCCTGGATGAGGTAGCGCGGAAGCATAATTGTGACGGTTTGATGATCGATTGATGAGGTAACGCTCAAAGCGCGCTTCGCATCGCGCGTCAGGTAGTCGATAATACGGATCTGCTGCATGTGCGCGCCGAAGTAGTTATTGACCGAGTTAAAGCTCTTCTGCAGACCAATGGAGGCGGTGAGAGTGGCGCCCAAGATTGTGGAAGCGACTGCCACAGCAATCATAGTTTCGGCAAGGGTAAAACTGTGATTTGGCGGCAGTGATGGAATTCTCATTTCTTAGTTCCGTTGGAGACAATGGTGCTCGTCTGTTCCGTGCGAGACCGACCACCGAGGGTCATAGTCCAGGAAAGCTGAACGTCCACCGTCACCAGCGTCGATCCAGGATTGCCAGCGGCATTGGTTGTGACAGTGCCATCTGGGCCTCGAGTGAAACGGTTGATCTCGCTGGAAGCAGGACTTGGATACTTGCTGATTGTCACGACTTCGGTCGCTTTACTTGCTATGGAAGCTGCATTCGGCGGGGTGGACATGAGGTTTGCGACGTAGGACGCGCTGGTTAGATCGGAAAAGGCGAGGTTTCGTAGCGCCTCCGCCCGATCCTGAACGCTTTGGACCGCGGCGAGCGATTCCTTTCCTGCATCTATCAGGCGAAGGCAGACAGCGTTGACCTCAAAAATCGCAGCGAAAAAGGTGACGATAACGATGGTTGCCACCATCACTTCCACGAGAGTGAAGCCGGCGCAGCCATGAAAGGCGAATTTGATGCCGCGGCCTTGAGTGGTTTTATCCCGGCCAGGGGTTGGAGAGCAGGAGCGACAGGTCATCAGGTTGATTAAGAGCAAGGGGGATACCAGATTATCTACGATTTCCATATTTCTTGGAGCGAGAGACCGCCGATTCTGGAGAGAAGAGGCACGGTTTTGGCACGGGCAATTTAGCGTTTGCGGACAGCCCCCGCCGAAGCCTACGCTGTCGATCTCGCTCGATGTTCGCTCTACAACCGGAGATGAAGGTATTTAGCGGCTCGGCTAACCGCGAGCTGGCGGGGCGCATTTGTAATTATCTGGGCGTTCCTCTCGGCCAGGCCACGTTGAGCGCCTTTCCGGACGGCGAGACTTACGTCCGCATCGAGGAGAACATCCGCGGTCGCGACGTTTTCATCATTCAGCCGACATGTCCGCCAACCAACGATCACCTGATGGAGTTGCTCATCATGGTGGACGCGGCGCGGCGGGCGAGCGCTGATCGGATTACAGCGGTGATACCATTTTTTGGGTATGCCCGGCAGGACCGTAAAGACCAGCCGCGGGTGCCGATCACAGCGAAGCTGATCGCCAACCTGCTTGTTGCCGCCGGCGTGCATCGCGTGTTAACGATGGATCTTCACGCGCAGCAGGTGCAGGGATTTTTCGATATCCCGGTCGATCACCTTTATTCCATGCCGGTTTTGATCAAATACCTGCGGCAGAAATTCACGAGGAAAACAGTCGTGGTGTCGCCGGATGTGGGAGGATTAAAAATGGCGTCGGCCTATGCGCAAGCACTGAACGCCGGACTGGCCATAGTGGCAAAGCAGCGCAAGAGCTCCACGGAAACGGAAGCGCAATACGTCATCGGCGAAGTGGAGGGGTGCGATATTTTGCTGGCGGACGATCTCACGGAAACAGCCGGCACGCTGGCTTCGGCCGCGGACATGCTGAAGAAGCATGGCGCGCTGGAGATCTACGCCGCCGTCGCCCACGCTGTGCTGGTGGATGTGGCGGTGGCGCGGTTGCAAAAATCCCAAATCAAGGAATTAGTTACGACCAACAGCACGCCCGTGCGGCGCATCGATGGCTTTAACATCGAGGTGCAATGCGTCTCGGAGCTTTTGGGCGAAGGGATGAAACGGATTCACAATGACGAATCGGTGTCGTCGCTGTTCAAAATCGAGGAGCGTTAACAAACAAAATAAAAGGCCGGTCGAGGAAAAATTAGAGATTCCTCCACTTCGGTCGGAATGACAAAAGAATGGCAAAGCAAGTGAAACTGGCGGTGGAACGGCGTGAAGCCACGGGGCGCTCGGCGGCGCGGAAACTAAAGGCGCGCGGGATTGTGCCGGCGGTGGTGTATGGCGGGCGCGAGAAACCGGAACCGTTGCAACTGTTACGGCGTGATTTGGCGACCGTGCTCAGCCACGCTTCGGGCGAAAACATTCTGGTGGAGCTGTCGATTGCAGGAGAAGGGAACACGCGCATGGCGATGGTGCAGGAAGTGCAGCACTCACCTGTGGGTGGCGAGGTTTTGCACGTCGATTTTCATGCGGTGTCGATGGACGAGACGATCGAGGCCGATATTCCGATCGAGGCCAGCGGGACGGCAAATGGGGTGAAAAACTTCGGCGGATTACTCGAACAGAACCTCCGGCAGTTGGCGGTGCAATGTCTGCCGCGAGATTTACCGGACAAAATCACGGTCGATGTTTCCAACATGAACATCGGGGACTCGATTCATGTGAAAGACATCTCCTTGCCCGAAGGTGTAAGTGCAAAGGTGCCGGCTGAGCTGACGGTCTTTTCTGTCCTTGAGCCAACCGTGGAGGAAGAGCCGGTGGCGGCAGCCGAAGTGGCGGCGGCGGCGCCGGAAGTCATTACCGAGAAGAAGCCGGAAGGCGAAACGGCCCCCGCTCCTGCCGCCGGAAAAGGGGCAGCTGCTTCGGCGAAAGAAAAGGGCAAGTAAATCGTTGGCGACGCCTGCGGACCAGAAGCAAGCAGGCGACACGCTTGCCTGTAAAAAAGACGATTTGCGCATCCGGCTGGTCGCGGGGCTGGGGAATCCCGGCCCGGAATACGCCGGCACGCGCCACAATGTCGGATTCGCTGCGCTCGATTTTGTTGCGCAACGAGAAGGCGTCACTTTCGAGCGACAGGCGAAGTGGAACGCCGCTGTCGCGAAAACCGCCGGCACGGTCCTGCTTAAGCCGCTTACTTTCATGAACCGCAGCGGTCAGCCAATTGCCGCGGTGGCAGATTTTTACAAAATCGCTCCAGCGGAGGTTCTCGTTGTGCTGGATGATTTCGCTCTGCCGCTGGGGCGATTGCGCCTTCGTCAAAGCGGCCGCGCGGGTGGGCACAACGGCCTGGAATCTGTCATCTTCCATCTTGCCACGGAAGAGATCCCGCGGCTTCGGCTCGGAATCGGCGCAGCGCCCGACCGTGGGTCAGTGGATTACGTGCTTTCGCCGTTTTTCGACGAGGAGAAGGAGAGCGTCGCCGCGATGGTGAAGCGTGCGGCCGATGCCATCAAATGCGCGATTGACAATGGCGTTGTTTCCGCGATGAACACGTTCAATAAAGCCGAGGAATAATGATGAATCGTTACGAAGCGCTGCTCGTTCTGAATACCCAGGGCAAAGACGACACGATCAAAGAAGTGGTCGAGCGTCTCGAATCGGAGTTTCAAAATGAAGGCGCGAAAGTTGAGCAGGTGCAAAAGATGGACAAGCGGCAGTTCTCCTACGTGGCGGGGAAGCTGGAGAGCGGTCACTACGTCAACTTTGTCTTCCAGGCCGACCCGCAGCTGATTGTGAAGTTGCGTTCCAAATTCAAGCTCGACCCTGAAGTTTATCGGCAGCATTTCCAGCGACTGAAACCGAAAAAGGAAAAGAGAGCGAAGGAGCGGAAAAAACTCGCAGCCCCGAGGTAACTTCGCTACAAGCGAGGGATGGCCAGTTTCAACAAAGTCATCCTCGTCGGAAACCTCACTCGCGACCCCGAAATCCGATACACGCCCAAAGGGAGCGCCGTGTGCGATCTCGGCCT
>JBKPQR010000023.1:0-10124 GCA_046734175.1 Verrucomicrobiota bacterium
TGGCGCGACAAGGAAGCGGAAAGAGCAGACCGGCCTGCCTTCCACATCTTGCGAAATGATCAGCTGCTCCACGTTGCCCGCACCGCCGCCACCGGACCGGTCCCGAGCTTTCGCCACTTCTCCGCACGGCGCGCCGGCACCTTTGAGGCCGCGATCTCCGCTGCGCTGAACTTGAAAGAAGAAGACTGGCCGCAAACCCGGAAGCGACGCGGAACGCGGCCATCGCCGGAGGTATTGCGCGTGGCGGAAGCGATCCGCAAACAACGTGACGAGGCGGCGCACGCCCTCGGGATCGAGCCTTCATTCATTGCTCCGCGCGCTGCCATCGATGCTATTGCCGCGGAGACAATGTTACCAGAGCAGCTACTTGGACGCTGGCAGAGAGAACTGCTCGGGCTTTAAGTTTCGCGACGCGCCAAGTATATCCTTGACGAAACGGCGCGAGCTGTTCAGAAAAGGCGCCGCTTTAGTTCAACGGAGTGAAACTTGCCCTCGTACTCTCTTTAAGTGGACTACTTGGTTGCGCGGGGACCTTTGCGCAAAACGCCAGCCAAGCTGTCGATCGCTCCCAGTTGTTCCGCACCCAGCCTGGCGTTCTCCCAGGCGAACAAACACAACAGAGCAGCACCGAGCTTGGCTACGCTGCACCGAGCGCAAACGATCAGGACCTCGGCATTCAGGCCATCTTGAGGCGACAGGAGCAATACAAGGCTTTTACGATTTCGGTTTCAACGCCTTACTATTGGACTTCAAACGTCGCTCTCGCCCGCCGCGGCGAAGTCGATGATGGAGTTTTCGCTCCGGCCTTTAGTCTTCTTTATCAGCCGCACATCTGGCAGACGCTTTATGGCGAGATCGGCGTAGCTCAACAACTCTTCTACTACAACACCTACAGCGATTTTAACTTCGGCAGCTTCGACGCGATCGCCGGGCTGGTTTACTATTTGCCGCAGGTTCACGATCTCTCCATCCGCCTGCGCTACGATTACAATCGGCTAACGAGCGATGATTGGGACGAGTTCTTTTCCAACCATCAGATTATTCTTATGGCAGAGATGCCGTTTCGCTTCGGACGCGCCATGCAGTTGAGCGTCGGCGCAGTAGCCGACATCAGCCCGGGAGCAGACCCGCAGGGACCGCATCGGAATGAATTCGACATCTATGTTGGTTATCAGGCGCAGCTCACCCGAGCGCTTTCGCTTGATGCGGCGGCGCGAGTGCAGCTGAAAGACTATTATGAAGGCGGACGCACGGATTGGAGTGAGATTGTCGCCCTCACGGCGAACTATCGTGTTCGTGATTGGTTGATCGTGAGCGCCATAACCAGCTTCGCCTGGAACCAGTCCAACCAGGATGTTTTCGAATACAAGGTGGTCAATTTGGGCGGCGCGGTTGGGCTAACTGTCCGCTTCTAACGAGGTCTAAATTATGAATACGCGCGCTGATCGTTTACCGGCGGCAAAGCTGTGCCTGGTTCTTGTTAGCTCCTTTGTAATCTGTGTCATATCGAGTGCGGCGGAATTGAAAGAGGCGCGCGTCACCCAGGTGGTAAAAGACGTGAAGCTTTTGCCGCAGACAGCTGCGCCCCGGCCAGCGGCGGTGAATGACGCCGTTCGCAATGGCACCGCTGTGCGAACGGGAGTGGAATCGCGCACCGAATTAACTTTCACCGATCAAACGCTCGCCCGGCTGGGCGCGAACACGATTTTCACTTTCGCCGAAGGGACCAGGAGTCTTGAGCTTGAGGACGGCGCGATGCTGTTGCGGGTGCCGAAAAATTCGGGTGGCGCCAGGATCAACACCGCTGCCATCAGCGCCGCCATCACCGGCACCACCGTCATGATCGAAACGCATCCGGTAACCAGCGCGAAAGCAAAGGGCGGCTTTTATAAGTTCATCGTACTCGAAGGCACGGCGCGGCTGTTTCTTCCCGGCCACATCGGTGAGTCAGTTCTGGTTCATGCCGGGCAGATGATCATCATGCGGCCAGACGGCAAAAAAATTCCAAATCCGGTAGAGGTGGACATTGGCAAGATCATGCAGACGTCGCTTTTGATCACCGGGTTCGGCCCGTTGCCCAGCGCTCCGCTCATTGCTTTGCAGGAGCAAGAGCAAAATAGCTTAAAATCAAGCGGCCAGCTCTACGAAACCAACCTGGTCATCTTCGGCGGCGGAACTGGCGTGAGCCTGACCGATCCGACCAACACCAATGCTGTTTCGGTAGCGACCACGGCGCAAAGCTCCTCCTCAAGCTCGCCACCGCCAACTCCTCCGCCATCACCCCCACCTGCTTCGAAGTTCGGCGCGCTTACCACTATCTCGTCACCCGCGCCTTATGTGATTAACAACACGACTCAAATCCGCACCGACCCGACGATCACCACCAACGGCGTCACGAATTCCGGTAAGATCTATCGCGGTCCCACCGAAGATGGAACGCCTTCGGTTTACCTCTACGGTTCTACTTCCGCTTTCGACGCCGCCAGCGGTTTTGATTCGCTTAACGCCGAGAGCGCCGCTTTGCCCATCGCGGTATTCAAGTTTCAGGCGCTGCGACTCGCAGGAGTGCCCAGCGTCGATACGGGAAGCGGCGGCCCGACCAGTCTCGCTCTCATCTCTGTTGGCAGCATCACTTCGGCGGCGCCCGGTGGCGTCTGGAATCTCCCCGGTTTACAACGCCTCATTCTCGCGACCCAGAACGGCGCCATCACGCTCGGCCCCCAGATTTCGTTTCAAAACTTTCTTTCGCTCGTTCTCTACGCGCGAGGTGCAAGTTCTGATCTGACGCTCTCATCCGCGATTTCCGGTGAGACCAACACAATCCTCGGCGCAGAACGTAACGTCATCGTCGATGCCACAAGTCTCAGCAGTAACGCATTGCAGGTTGTCGCCGGTCGAAACATCAGCCTCGGCGCCAATACCGCCGTCACGCTCACTGGCAGCTCAGCCTCTTTCCTGGTTCCAAACGCGGGTGTTCAAACCAATAGCGGCGATGCTTCCATCACTCTCAATCCAGCCGGCGCCCTCACACTGAACGGCGCCGATGGCTTGTCTCTCACGATCGATAACTCGAACGGCGGCAACATCGATGGGAATGCGACGATTTCTCTCAATGCAGCAAACGTGAGTGCCGGGTCGTTAGCTGCCTTTATTAATAATCGCAATGCTGGCACCGTCGGCGGCGATATGGAGGTAAATCTCAACATTTCCGGCGCGCTGAACATTTCGGGCGACGCGGACAACATCGGCACTTCCAACCGCAATGACGGACCTGGCGGTGGCGTCACAGGCGGAAACTCAACCGTGAATGTGCAGGCAAATCGCATCACCGTGGGCGGCACTCTCGACACATTCGCGGCTAACAATGGCGGCACGGTAGGCGGAGCGCTCGCGCTGCAATTGCACGTCGCAGGAGACATTCAGACTGGCGCCGACGCGGTGTTCTCAGTTCAGGCGGATCCCATTAACAACGGTGGCGGCACTCCCACACCAGCGATTGTTGGGTCGGACATGACCCTGAATGTGAATGCCGGCAGTTTGACTGTGGGTGGTTTTCTCGTTGGCGATTTCGAACTCATCGGCGGCGGTCATGTCCTCGGAAATGCTTTGGAAAACTTTTTCACTAGCGGTGATATCAGCGGAGCGACCGGTATCCAAGCACTAATGAGTCTTTACGGCGGTGGGCACGTCGACGGTAACGCAGAGGTTTCCGTCGAGGGGCAGAATATCGTCACGCCGTCCACTGCCACGGGCACACCGGGTCAGGACACGTTAGCGCTCGAAGTCAGCATGTATCCGAACGCCGGTGGCATCATTGGCGGCGCAGCAACGGTTGCCGCCGTCGCGTCTCAAAACATCAGCGCGGCGGGCGATGCCTTGTTCCTCATCGCGAATGGGAATTATCAAAACCTCGGCGGCGGTCACATCGGTGGAAGTGCAATCCTCGTTGTAACCGCGGGTACTAGCATCTCGAGTGGCAATCTATATACCCAAATCATTAACTATGGCGGGTCGATCGGCGGCGACGCGGTAATTAACTTCGGCACACCTAAGCTAACCGTGAACGGTAATCTTAATTCTCTGATCGATAATAGTCAGGCTGGAACAATTACCGGAACCGCCGTCATGGAATATAACGTTTCTGGGAATGCGAATGTGACGGGTGATGCCATGTTCCAGATATTCGGTAGCGATAATGCCGCCTCCTCAACGTGGATGTTTTTCGGCGGCGGCAACTACACAGTGGGAGGAACGTTCCTCGCATACATAGATGGCGGGGGAGCCATCAATTTGAGTAACACGAGTATTGCTGCTGAGGTCGTTAAGATCGGCGTGTTTGGCGCAAACGGCGCACTTAATATTTCGGGCGGCAACATTTCCGCCAACACACTCCTGCACCTTTATGCGCCAGGTAGCAACGGGCTGATCGACTTTGGTTCTAACGTGACACTGAATAGTACGGCGACCTCGGCGGTGATTGCTGCCAATACGGTCAGGATCGAGAATGGCGTGGTTGTCACGATTGCCGGATCAAACCCGGCTAGTGTCTTTACGAACAATCCACAGTACACCGGCTCGGGCGGCAATGGAAGCACCAGCGGCACTTTCGGCGGCGCTGGCGCGACCACTCAGCCGTTGTCTCAGGCGCCGATCTTCAAAACTACGCGAACTCGCTCTTTCAACAGAGCGACTAGTTCGAGCAGCTCCGCTACTCGTCGCGGAGCTCCCGTAATTCACGTCTCCGATAGTTCAGAGCTGGCGTCGCTGCTTGATAATGCGACGCCGCGCGGCGGCGGAAATGTGCGAGTCGCGGTCGATCCGCGCCACCGGGACAGCGCGGTTCATTCGAGGGCACAAAATCCAGCAACAAAGAACACGGCGGCGGACTTGCGGCCGAAACCTGGGCTGCTGGCTCTCAGGGTGCCATAGCTGGTTCTCGTTAGCACCAGTCTTGCAGAAACATGTAGGCAGCGCCTCACGCGCTGTAGCGGCGGTCTATGACCGCCGAATGTCGCCAATTTATGCAAGGCAAACACGGCGCTCATAGAGCGCCGCTACACGTCGTCGGGCTTATGAGACCGGCTCTAGTTGCGCCAGTGCGGCCTCAGCGCCCCGGGATGACAAGGCTCTGCCCGGCCGTGAGCTTCTTTGGGTTGTCGATAACGTCTCGATTCGCATCGAGGATTCGCTTCCAGTGCGCTGAGGTTTTGTAGAACTTGCGCGAGATCGAAGCCAACGTGTCGCCGCGCTGCACCACATACGTTTTTCTTCCGCCTTCACTGTTCTTCTCTTTATTCGCCTTGTTCTCGTTAGAAACAATGCGCCCGCGCCCGCGTGCTTCCTCCAGCTCGCGGCGAAGCGTCTGATTTTCGTTCCGCAGACGCGTTGCTTCCGCCCGTGGCATCACTGCGTCGCCCGATGAGCTAGTTAATAGTGCAACTTCATCGCGTTTGATAAAGTTCCTGACGTCCGTCGCGTGCGTCCCGTTCGGCGCGATGGCGAGATAGCGTTGAAAGTGATGCAGGGCATTGAGAGGATCATTGATTTTGTCGTCGTATATCAAAGCCAGTTTGTAATGCACATCGGCATCGCTCGGCCGGTCTTCAAGCGCAGATTCATACAAGCTGATGGCGCGAGGGAAATCGCCAGCCGCAGCTTTGGCATCGGCATCTTTAAGTTGCTGAAGATGGCGAGGAGTGACCATGCGATCGCAGCTCGCAAAGGCGAGACTGATCGAGCAGCAGACAATCGTGAGCTGAGTTCGCATCAATGTCTTTCTCTCATCCTGAGCGGAGGGAAGCGGAGCATCTGTCCAGATTGGAAATTCTTCGCTTGGCTCAGAATGACTGCCGGAAGATGACCATGGCGCCGGCTCAAACCCGAACCTTCTCAATACTTCCGCAGTGTCGGGTCCACCTCGGTGCGCCAGGCATCGATGCCACCATCGAGATTGAGCAAATTAGTAAAACCTTTGCTGCGCAAAAAACGAACTGCATTAGCGCTGCGGAGACCGCTTTTGCAGAAAATCACGGTTTTTTCCTCGCGTGAAATTTCGCTCATCCGTTCCGGAATCGCTCCCATTGGAATCAACTTTGCATCGGCGATGCGCGCGATTTCGACCTCGAACGGCTCACGCACATCGATGAGGGTGATTGGTTCGCCACGCGAGAGAATCTCGTGGAGCTTCGCCGGTGAGATAGCGGGCACGCCCGGTCCCTCGGAGCGGCCGCAGAACTGCTCGTAATCAACCGGTTTGGTGATGCTCGGGGAATCGCCGCAAACGGGACAATCCGGATCGCGCCGGATTTTGAACTCACGGAAACGCAATGTGAGCGCGTCGATGTGCAGCAAGCGCCCGAGCAGATTGGTTCCAATGCCAAGGATCAGCTTTGTTGCTTCGAGCGCTTGCATCATCCCGATTAATCCCGGGACAACGCCGAGGACGCCAGCTTCCGCGCAACTGGGAATGGCGTCTGGCGGCGGCGGTTCCGGGAAAAGGCATCGATAACATGGCGCGCCAAGATGCGGCGCGAAGATGGAGGCCTGTCCTTCGAATTGGTGAACCGAGCCGTAGACGTTGGGCTTTTTTTCCCAGACACAGACGTCGCTGGAAAGGTAGCGGGTGGGGAGATTGTCGGAGCCATCGATCACGATGTCGTAGCGCGCAATGAGCTCGCGCGCGTTGTCCGCGCGCAAACGACAAGCGTGGGTTTCGATCGAAATCTCCGGGTTTATATTCAGGAGTCGATCGCGGGCCGAATCGATTTTACGCCGGCCGAGATCGCTCGTGCCGTGCAGAAGTTGCCGATGCAGATTGGAAAGATCGGCCACATCGTCATCGACGATGCCCAGCGTTCCGACTCCTGCGGCGGCGAGGTAGAGGGCCGCGGGCGAGCCGAGACCTCCCGCGCCAATGCAAAGAACACGCGCCGCTTTCAAGCGCCGCTGGCCTGCCTCGCCGATCTCACGCAAGTTAATCTGGCGCGCGTAACGTGCGAGCTCGGCCGGACTGAGCGCATTCTCATTCACGGCTTCACCAGCTCCCATTTGATCCCGACGATGCGTTGCCCTTCAAATCGCTTCAATGACTTGGGAAACTGAAGATAGATCGTGCTCTTTGCCTTGTGGAAGCCGACCTCACCGAAATCAGCTCCCGCGCCTCGACGGATTGTCATGATACGGTGCTGCGTGAGGAGCTTCTTCAACTGCGGGTCATCAGCCGGTTGGCGCCACAAGGTGTAGCTCTGCGGTCCACCGCATTTCTCCACGACCTCGGCAAAGCGGGCCGTTTTCACCTTCATCAGCTTCATGAAAAAAGTCCGCCAGAGAACTACGGCAAAGAAGGTCAGACTACCGTTGCTGCATTCCTGCCCTGGCGGGGTTCGTAAGCCCTCGGTCCATAGCCCCTGACGGAGAGAAAATATCGATTCGTTTGAGCAAGACGCAAACAGGCGCGGTGGCGACGCGTTGACATCGACGCGCGATTTTGTTGCATTGAGGGCGATGAAAATAGTCGCGGCGCTGTTGTTACTGGCGGTGGAAACTTCCTGCACCACGCTGGCGAACCGGCGCGATCTTTACAGCCCGTCGCCTTCACCCGAGATTCAGCGACCGGTCACGACGACGACAACGACCACAACGCGGAGCGAGGAAATCACCTTGCCGAGCAATCGCTAAATAAGCGAGGTCTGAGCCTGCCTGGCTCGCTTAACCGAAGGGAAGATTCGCTTTGATACGCGCGACGTCGGTTTGGTGGACTCGTCCGGCTTTGGCCAGTTGCCGCTTTTTCTTCGCGTTCTTGGCCGAAAGCAAATGACGGCGCGAAGCATGTTGACGAAGCACTTTGCCCGAAGCGGTCACTTTGAAACGCTTCGCAACCGATTTGCGAGTCTTGCTGCGAGCGATTGGCTTGGGCATGAGCCGCGGAATGTAGCCAGAGCCGCCGCGCCCGCAACTTCATCTCTCCGGCGCGGCGGAAACAAAGTTGCTGCCGCAGGGTTCATCTCGCAACATTGTCGTCATGGCTGAGGAAAAGCGACCGCACGTCGTCATCGTGGGCGGCGGTTTTGGCGGGCTGGAGGCGGCGAAAAAACTCGCGTGCGAACCGGTTCGTCTCACTGTGATCGATCGGACCAACTATCACTTGTTCCAGCCATTGCTTTATCAAGTGGCCACGGCCGCTCTCTCGCCCGCGGACATCGCCGCGCCCATTCGCGGCATCCTGCACGATTGCCGCAACGCTGAAGTCATGCTCGCCGAAGTGGAATCTGTCGATGTTCCGAACCACACGGTCAACGCCGGCGAAATCCAGCTCCGCTACGATTATCTCATCCTCGCCACCGGCGCGCGCCATTCTTACTTCGGACATCCGGAGTGGGAACGATTGGCGCCCGGGTTAAAAAGCCTCGAAGACGCGGTGGAAGTGCGGCGCCGCATCCTGATGGCTTTCGAGTACGCCGAAAAAACCCCCGACCCGGTGGCGCGGGCCGCGGCCATGACCTTCGTCATCATTGGGGGCGGGCCCACCGGCGTGGAAATGGCGGGAGCGATTGCTGAAATCGCACGCTATACGCTCGCCCGCGACTTTCGGCACATCGATCCATCCAGCGCCCGCATTGTTCTCATCGAAGGCGAGCCGCTCGTGCTCGCGGCATTCCCGGAGGATCTGCGACGCAGCGCGACGAAACAGCTGAAGGACCTTGGCGTTGAGATCCGCACCGGTGTGCACGCGACCGATCTGACGGAGGAGGGGTTGCGAGTCGGCGATGAGTTCATTCCATGCCGCGTCAAAATTTGGGCCGCAGGCAATAACGCCTCTTACCTCGGCAAATCGCTCGGTGTTCCGCTCGACCGAGTTGGACGCGTCATTGTGCAGAATGATCTTACAATTCCCGGCCACCCCGAAGTGCAGGTCATCGGCGATCTTGCTGCATTTACGGATGAGCGAACTGGCAAACTCCTGCCCGGCGTCTCGCCGGTAGCGATGCAGCAGGGCAGGCACGCCGCAACAAACATCCTCGGCATGATGGAGGGCCGGAAACCGCAACGATTTTGGTATTTCGACAAAGGCAACATCGCCACCATTGGCCGCAACAAAGCGGTCGCCGATTTGCACGCGGTTCATTTGAGTGGTCTGCCCGCATGGCTGGTCTGGGCCTTCGTTCACATCATGTTTCTGGTCGGCTTCCGCAACCGGATCGCTGTTTTCTTTCAATGGGCCTGGGCTTATTTTTCCTTCAGCAAAGGCGCGCGGCTTATCACGCGAAACTTCCAAGCCGAAAGCCGGCCGCCGGCGTGATCACCGCGGAGAGCACAAAGTTTGGTATGTTTTTTTCCCGCGAGCTCTGCGGCCTTCGCGGTTGATTAATGAATTTCCGGATTGCCGTCGTGGGTGCGGGCGCGATCGGCTGCTTTTACGGCGGCAAACTCGCTCATCACAGGCGCGATGTGCACTTTCTGGTGCGCGGCGGTTTTGATGAGATCGAGCGATGCGGTATTCGCGTGCGCGGCAAAAAGGGCGCCTTCCGTGTTGCGAAGGTGCACACCTATAAATCGACAACAGCGATCGGCCCCTGTGACCTTGTTCTCATAGCCGTGAAATCGACAGCTAACGAGGAGCTGCTGAATCTCATCCCGCCGCTGCTGCACGAGCGCACCGCGCTACTGACGCTGCAAAATGGCTTGGGCAATGAGGAGTTCCTCGTCAAGCACTTCGGCGCGGAGCGCGTCCTCGGCGGCTTGTGTTTTATCTGTCTGAACCGCGCCGGCCCAGGGGAAATCGAGCTTTTCGCCGACGGCCATCTCAGCCTCGGTGAATTCAGCCGTTGCCCAACTTCGCGCACGTATGATCTCGCGCGGGAATTTGAGCGCTGCGGCGTCATTTGTCGGGTGATTGAAAATCTGGCTCAGGAACGCTGGCGCAAGCTCGTCTGGAACATCCCCTTTAACGGCCTCACCATTGCTGCCGGCGGAATGACAACGGACGAAATTTTGCGTGACGATTTACTGCGGTTCGCTGCGCTTCAGCTCATGGAAGAAGTGATCGAAGGGGCGAACAGGTGCGGCTGCGAATTGGACGGTTCGACCGCGCTCGAGCAGATGAAGCGCACGGAATCGATGGGCGC